>NZ_AQPL01000461.1:0-797 GCF_000395345.1 Cupriavidus sp. WS
GGACTTGCCGGCGCCGGCGCGCGCGTGATCGTCAACGGCCGCAGCGAGGCCACCGTCGCCCGCGCGCTGGAGGCCTTGCGCGGCGCGGTGCCCGGCGCCGACGTAGTGGGCTTTGCCGGCGACCTCGCCGACGCGGCCGTGTGCGCGCGGCTGGTGGCGGAGCAGCCGCACGTCGACGTGCTGGTCAACAACCTCGGCATCTTCCAGGTGCAGGACTTCTTCGAGACGCCGGACAGCGAATGGGAGCGCTTCTTCGACGTCAACGTGCTGTCCGGCGTGCGGCTGGCGCGCGCCTACGCGCCGTCGATGGTCCAGCGCAAGTGGGGGCGCATCGTGTTCATCTCGTCCGAATCGGCCATCAACATCCCGACCGAGATGATCCACTACGGCTTCACCAAGACGGCGCAGCTGGCGGTGTCGCGCGGGCTGGCCAAGCGCCTGGCCGGCACCGGCGTGACCGTCAACGCGGTGCTGCCGGGGCCGACGCTGTCCGAGGGCGTGGCCGAGATGCTCAAGGACGAGGTGCAGAAGACGGGCCGGCCGATCGAGGAAGTCGCGGCCGATTTCGTCAAGGCGCACCGCTCCACCTCGATCATCCAGCGCGCGGAGACCGTCGACGAAGTGGCCAACATGATCGTCTACGTCTGCTCGCCGCAGGCGTCCGCCACCACCGGCGCCGCGCTGCGCGTGGACGGCGGCGTGGCCGACACCGTCATCTGATCGCGCCACCGGCGCGCCGACAAGACCGGGGCGCCCGCGAAGGGGCACCGGCGGGCGCCGGCAGGCCGCCCCGATCG
>NZ_AQPL01000462.1:0-20730 GCF_000395345.1 Cupriavidus sp. WS
TACAACCACGCCAAGTACGTGGAACCACGCCGCCGGATGATGCAGGACTGGGCCGACCGTCTCGACTTGCTTGAACAGGGCCGGGTGGAAGCCGCGAGCGCGCATCTGACCATCCGCATCGACGGGGTGCCGGCGATGGCGGAGGCGGAGGAAGCGGTGGACGCGGCCTCCATGGTGGCCGAGCCCGCTTCCCCTGGCGTCCCGCCGGTGGTGGCCACGCCCATCGTCGTGACCCCGAACAGTGGCGGGATCACGTTCCAGCGGCTGTCGCAGGTGCCGCCACCGCCGACGCACACCCCGGAGCCGGAAGTCTCCGCAATCCAGCGGGAGCGTGAGGAAATGTTGGCCATGTACGAGTCGCCGAACAATCTGCCGGTGCCGCTGTTCGGCAAGCTGGCCGGGAAGTCCAAGGACCAGATCAATCGCGAGCTGAAAGCGGGCAAGCTGCTGTCCATCAGCTTGGGCAACCGGGGGCAGCGGGTTCCCGACTGGCAACTGGTGCCGCTCAAGCACAGGCTGGCCCAGGTGCTCATGAACCAGTGCCCACACGCGGATTCGTGGGACCTGTACCGCATGCTGACCCAGCCGCACCCGGACCTGGGTGATCGCGCGGCCATTGATGTGGTGACACCGAACAATCTGGGCATGGTGATGAGGGTCATTGCACTCCATCACCAACCTGTGCATGGCCCGAAAGATGAACTGTCCCAACTCTCCGAGAGTGCGCGGCAACATGTTCAACAATTAGTAGGCAACGCTGCCGTACTCGAAGTGGCCTAGCTCAATGGCGGAAAAGTTGAGGCCCGCTGGCCTAGAGATGCAGGACATCGCCTCGGCTGCGGGCCTGAGCTTAGTGCTTGGCCAATACCGCCTTGAGGCGTCGGACGGACGCAACGGCTTCTTCAGCCGTTGCGAAGTTGGCGAACCCCATCAACAAACCTTGTTGCGGTGACTTGCGCATCCGCCAGTTGCTCAGTGCCTGAATGGCGAGCCCTTTAGCTTGAGCAGCCTCCGCTAGTATTCGGTCATCCTGCCCGGTGTTCAGCTTGGCCAGGACATGGATGCCGCCTGCTTGGGGCTGGATATGCAAGCGTTCTCCCATCGTCTGACTCACTGCATCAACCAAATAGCTGCGACGGGTCGCATACAAGGCGCGCATTTTACGTAGGTGCCTGCCAAAGTGCCCCTGTTCCATAAAATCGGCCACCATGGCCTGGGGCAAAATTGAGCCAGGGCCGGGACAGTGGTTCACAGTATCTCTAAACCTGCCAACTTGAGATGCGGGTACAACCAGATAGGCCAGTCGTAAGCCAGGGAACAGAACTTTGCTAAAAGTGCCGGTGTAAATTACCCGCCCATTACGATCCAGACTTTTCAACGCCGGCAAGGGTCGGCCGTGGTAACGGAACTCGCTGTCGTAATCGTCCTCGATAATCCATGCTTCGCTACGGCTCGCCCATTCTAGAAGTTCCAGTCGCCGCGGCAACGACAAGGCAACGCCCATCGGACTTTGGTGCGTAGGAGTAACCACGACGAAACGCGCATGAGCCGCACGTCGTTGACCCATTCTCACGTTCAAGCCTTCCTCATCGACCGGCACAGGTTCTAAGCGCATTCCTGCGTGCTCCAAGAACTGTCGGGCGAAGATATAGCCTGGATCCTCGTACCAGCCCAAGTCTCCCGCCTTCAACAGCGCGTGGCACACTAGTTCCAGTGCTCCTCGATAGCCCGTCGTCACGAACACCTGCTCATGTGAACATGCAATGCCGCGTGAGATGCCCAAATAGGCGGCGATGGCGCGTCGTAGGGGCTCGTACCCCCCTGGATCGGGATAGGTCATGGCCACCGTCTCCAGCGCCCGCAGGCTGCGTCCAGCTAGGCGCGACCAAGCCTTTCGCGGGAATGCGTCCAATGCCGGCAAGCCGAGTTGAAACGGGAGCGCTTCACTGAATGCTGCCTGCGGGCGAGGCGGTGCTGGGGCAAGAGGCACTGACACCTTGGCGTGACTTGGTTCAGCCATGCTCCCAAGCCGGGGGGACACGACTGTTCCGGCAGCGCCGCGCGCTACGAAATAGCCTTCGTTCGCCAACAACTGATAGGCCATTTCGACGGTGCCACGCGCCAGACTCAGCTCACTGGCAAGGCTGCGCACGGACGGCACGCGATCTCCGGGACGAAGCTTGCCGCTAGCAATCGCCTCCCGGTAGCGCCGGTACAACTGCAGATAGATCGGCGCATCGTGCTCTTGGTCCGGTCTCAGGTGCTGCAAGTCCATACGAAATGCCCCATTAAATTATTCAATTCTTGCACCTAGTCGGTAGGCCATAATTTTCCTACAGTACTGGCTATACAACAAGGACTTCACATAAGGAATACCACATGAACCCCTTGCAATTGAGGCATGTCGACGGTGATCAGGATTACCAGGCGTGCTTTAACGTCATGCGCGAATTGCGCCCGCATTTGACCGATACCGCTGCATTTGCCGCGCAAGTGCGTCGTCAGGCCGAACACGGATATCGTCTGCTGGCTGCATGGCAGAACGAACAAGTCAAAGGTTTGGCCGGCTATCGCATCTACGAGAATCTGCTGTATGGACGTTTTCTCTACGTCGACGATCTGGTGACAACTTCCGACGCCCGCGGCGAAGGCCTTGGTGGAAAACTGATCGATGCGTTGCGCGACGAAGCAAAAAAGCAAGGTTGTGCGAATTTCGTTCTGGATACCGCCCTGGGAAATTCCTTGGGGCAACGCTTTTATTTCCGTCAAGGCCTTTTGGCCGTGGGGATGCATTTCCGCCAACCGCTGTAAGTCGTCCATGTAACGAACGCGATTGCGCTCTAACATTCTTATAGGAGTTTTTTTATGAGCACCCCGAAACGTTTGCCCTATCACACCCTTTCTCCCGAAGCCTACCGTGGGTTCGGTGCCACGAAAGTCGCTCTGGAGAAGAGCAGCCTCGGCAAGGAGCTGATCGAGTTGGTCTGGCTGCGGATGTCGCAAATCAACGGCTGCGCTTTCTGCTTGGAAATGCATGCAAAGGCACTGCGTGCCGGTGGCGTGCCGGATGCCAAGCTGGACAGCCTCGCCGGATGGCGTGTGGGCGAGCATTTCACCGAACGGGAGCGCGCCGCACTGGCCTGGACGGAGGCGTTGACACATGTGGACCAGACGCATGCACCTGACGAGGATTACGAGCCACTCAAGGCGCATTTCAGCGATGTCGAAATTTCGGACCTGTGCTTTGCCATTGCGTTGATGAGCGCATTCAACCGACTGGCGGTCGGGATGCGGCAATAACGGTACACAGCCCGTAGAAGGACCGGCTGGATACCACCTAGACTGAGGCGCCCGTGCTCATGACCACGGGCGCCGAACTGCAACCCTCGAAGCGCACAGACGAATTTCACATCGCCTTGGAGCGCGTTGCACTTACGGGCGGTCTAATCCTTGCCGCTATCGCCAGGCGCTGAACTGTGCTTGGGGCGGCTGCTCAATGGTTGATCGTCCGCAAGCCATTTCAAGCATCTTCGCGCGTTGTCGAACGAGATCGCATTCCGACAATGCGCGCGTCTTCACGAGCCGCCTGTCGATCAGCAAACCATGTTTGCACTTCGCTCATAAAGCCTGAAGGTATGCCCTTGCCGAGAACGCCGGCCGTGAGCGAAGCGAGACTGGTCTTGGCTAGTTCGTCACGTAGAACCTTCTCAGCATGCAGCATTACCGCATGAATTCCGCACACGCCCCGATTCGCCCATTTGGGCGGTTTGTTGTCAAACAGAGCGCATCGCCCTCTGACTTCCTGACAATCGAAGAGCGCCTTGCGGCCCTCCACTGCATCCACCACGTCGAGGACGCTGATATCCTCCGGGGCACGGGCCAAGCGGTATCCACCACGGATTCCACCACTTGCTTCAACAATCCCGGCCTTTTCGAGCTTCGGGAATATCTTCGCCACGAACGCGGGTGGAACGCCCTGAATCTCTGCTAGATCGCGGCTACTAGGCCGCTGTTCGAGGGGAGCGACAAGCCAAAGAAGGCAATGCAAGGCGTACTCGACGCCTGTTCCAATATAGGCCATAGCACAAACTACCCCAAAAATCTATAACGCGGACTATAGAGGGGTGCATTATGGATTGCAAGTGCGGATTGTGCACGATCGCTCTGCCACGAAGGCCTGTAGCCGATAAGCCACAGGCCACAAGGATGTTCGCGTGACAGGGATGTTCGGTATGGGGAGGTGCCAAGCATCGTGCCATCCGGGCTGACGCACTCCCCGGATGGCACAACTCGGAAATTTCCAGGCCTGCCGAGCTGGCGCGGCGATCGGCCTGGAGTGGATGACGATTAGAGAAGATGGTCCAAAAGGTCAGGGCCAAAGACCTCGCGGTGGATCCTATCGACCGGGATTCCTTGGGCCAACAGAGAAGTCCGTTGAGCTTGCATGAAAGGCAGCGGCCCACAAAGGTAGAAAGTGGCCCCAGCGAGATCAGGATCCTCGGCAATGAGTTCGCCTGCCTTCATACGTCCTGGCCTTGCAGACACGCCCGCCAGCTCGGCGGCCTCACCGGACTCCAGGTAGAAATGAGGCCTCAGTTGTTGAAGGTTGTGCCCAGCAGCCTCGATATCATGCAGATGAGCCACGTAGGACCGACTCCTGGCCGCATGGGCAAATACAACCTTGCGACGGGTTCCTTGGATGGCTAAGGCGTTGAGTACGGACACCATCGGCGTAATCCCGACGCCAGCGGAGAGCAAGGCTATGGGACCTTCGCCGTTGAGCGCGGGAGCAAAGTCTCCAAAGGGCTGGCTCACCGCAAGGGTAGCGCCTACCCGGACGTTGTCATGAATCCAATTCGATACCGTGCCAGCGGGGTTGTCATCTATGGCCTTCTCGCGCCGTACCGAAATTCGCCAATCTTTGCCATTGGGAGCATCCGAGAGGCTGTATTGGCGCTGTTGGTAAATGCCAGGCCGAAGCTCCACTACGACCGTCACATACTGTCCTGGGTGAAAGCTCGTCGGTTGCTCGCCGGTTTCCGGCACGAGCGTTAGGCTGACTATGTCCTCTGCTTGCATTACGCGTTCGGTCACTCGCATGGTGTTGCGGTAACTGGGGGCAACACTCGCGCGATCGTAGAGCCTACTTTCAGCCGCAATTAGTTCTCCCGCAATCAGCCAGTAGGCTTCGTCCCATGCCGCCATAAGCTCAGGCGTTGCTGCATCACCAAGAGTCTCGGCGATGGCCCCTAGCAAGTGTCTCCCCACAATAGGGTAGTGAGCGGAGGTCAGCCCTACAGACGCATGCTTATGCGCAATTCGGCTCAGGACGGGGGCCAGCGCATCGCCGTTTTTATAGTTTGCCGCATAGGCGAACACTGCCGACGCCAAGGATTGCTGCTGAGAACCATTGGCCTGGTTTCCCATGTTGAACAGGTTGGTGAGCGACGGATACTCTTCGAACATCGTTCGATAGAAGAGCGTAGTGATCTGCACGCCATGCTCCCTGAGTACAGGAACACTTGCATCGATATAAGGCCTTGACTTCTCAGACAGCATAATGATCTCCATAAAAACATGCATTTAAAATGCACCAAATAAGGCAAGAACGAACGTAGTCCCTCATTGGCCGGTTCCTTGATGCGGATCAAAATTCTATCAAAGATGCATTTCAAATACATCTTATTGCATGCGCATCGGAAATCTTGCACCATAGAAAAGAAGCATTCTTGGCACATGTTAAAATGCTAATGCCCTTCAGCGAGCGATGCTCTCTTTGCTGTAGCTGAAGAATGCACCCACACCTTGAACGGATCCCCATGAGACTCACTGACTATACGGACTACAGTCTGCGCGTCTTGATCTACGTGGCCGTTCATCCCGATGAGCCAATCACGATCCAGCAGATCTCAGATGCCTTCGACATCCCCAAGAACCACTTGGTGAAGATCGTCCAGAACCTGGGGCATAGGGGATATCTGCTGACCATGCGCGGTCGTTCTGGCGGTATTCGACTTGGCCGCCCTGCTATAGAGATCAATCTCCGAGAGGTCGTGTGTGCCACGGAGCCAGACTTCGGCATGGTGGAATGCTTCCGTGATGGCAATCGCTGCGTCATCACCCGAGCCTGTGGGCTGCGGGGGATCTTGCATCAAGCGTTGCAAGCATACCTGGACGTGCTTGGTGGCTATACGCTGCAGGACCTTGTAGAAAAGCCCGCAGCGATCAACCGTTCGCTAGCTTTGGGTATCCCGGTCGCAGGCATCCGGCCGGCAAGTCACAAGTCCCGATAGTTCCTCGCGACGACACCTTATGTCGTCATCTTGCAGTACTGCGCCTGCCGTCGTATGGACGATGGTAAAGGCCGACGGCGAGCACTTCTCTCCCAATTTTTCGCCCCAAGCCAGGCGGCTCTGGCGCTGCCAGGCAATGCAACACCCCCGTCGTCCGCGTCAGCCTTAGCTGGCTGAAGGCCACCATAAAATCTTGCGCTCCATAACTCGGGCTAGTATAGTCGCAGTTAACGGCATGGGGTGAGCGTGCCGCTTTGTTGGTCGGCACTTCACAACCATGCGATATGCCGGTCGCGTGAAACCAAGATTTGATTAGGAGCCTGATGCATGTCGAAACGCATTCTTGTTGTTGGGGCCGGCTTTGCCGGGATGTGGAGCGCCCTCGGAGCTGCCCGCCTGCTCGATCAGGTGGGGCGCACTGATGTGGAAGTGACGCTAATCGCGCCGGAGCCGAAGTTGCATGTTCGTCCTCGGCTGTATGAGGAGAACCCCGAGGGAATGAAGGCCCCGCTGCAGGAGATTTTCAAGATCGCCGGGGTCAAGTTCATCCAAGGACTGGTGGAACACATCGATGTGGCAATGCAGGAGGTCAGCATCATTGGCGTTGGAGAGGACACTTCGCGGCGCAACATCGGGTATGACCGCTTGGTACTTGCTGCCGGTAGCCGCCTGTATTGCCCTCCGGTTCCCGGATTGAAGGAGCATGCGTTCAATGTCGACCAGATTGCTGATGCGGCACGACTTGAAGCACATATCCAAGGATTAGCTCATCGGCCGGAGAGTGCCGGGCGCAATACGGTGGTTGTCGCTGGCGCCGGCTTCACAGGCATCGAGATTGCCGCTGAACTGCCGGCCCGTTTGCGAGAAGTCTTGGGCAGCGACGCCACGGTGAAGGTGATCATGGTTGAGCGTAACGCCGAGGTTGGCCCGGACCTGGGCCCTGGTCCGCGGCCGACGATTACGCAAGCGCTGACCGATCTGGGCGTGACGTGGAAACTTGGCTCTGGTGTTGCTGTCATCGATCCCAACGGAATCACGCTCGAAAACGGGGAGCGGATCGATGCTGACACCATCGTCTGGACGGCCGGCGCGCGGGCCAGCGAACTCACCGCGCAAATCCCGGCCGATCGTGACAGCTTCGGCCGGCTCCATGTCGATCGCAACCTGAAGGTCAAAGGTCTCGATGCAGTATTCGCAACGGGTGACTGCGCCTATGCAGCCACTGATGACGAGGGGAACTACACCATGATGTCCTGCCAGCACGCCATTAATCTCGGCCGCTCCGCAGGTCATAACGTGGCGGCAGATCTGATCGGTGTGGACCCGATCCCGTACAGCCAACCGAAGTACGTGACCTGCTTGGCTTTGGGACCTTGGGGCGCTGTGTATACGGAAGGCTGGGACCGCCAAGTGAAGATGGTCGGTGCGGAAGCCGGAGCGCTCAAGAAGAGGATCAACACCGAATGGATCTATCCCCCGGCCAGTAGCGACCGCGCTGAAATCCTGGCCTCGGCGGACCCTTACCGCATCATTGTTGCCTAATCGAGCAGCGTCATGGGAACAGGGGCGATCTTTCGAGATCGCCCTGTTCGTTTGCGTCTTCGTGTTGGTTCAGGCCCTTTTCCGTGCTCTCCTGCGCACAGGCTCCGACTTGTCTCCGAGCCGATTAGTCGTACGATCCGACAGCCATTTGACAACCTGAACACCATAGGTTGAGGGAGTCTTGTCGGCAACACGTTGAGCCAGGTCATCCAGTGTGTGGCGCTTTAATTCGGTGCGCATAGCCTTCTCCGCCGCCAGCATCACAGCGTGGACAGAACATACGCCCCGCGTCGCCCACGCCGGAGCAGCATCCCCGAATATTGCGCAGCGGCTGCGAATCTCACGGCATTCAAACAACGGCTTGTCGCCATCGATAGCCACGATCACGTCGTACACAGTTATGCGGTCTGCCGGCCGTGCAAGCCTGAAACCGCCTTTGATTCCTTCTGTGGCCACGACTAGCTCAGCCTTTGCCAACTTGGTGAACAACTTGGCGAGGAATTCGCTCGGAACGCCCTGGAGTTCGGCCAAGTCACGAACGCTAGCCTCTTCCACGGCTCCGTGGGAACGGGTGAGGTACAGCAGGCAGTGCAAGCCGTACTCAACTCCAGCGCTGATGTGAGACATGTGATAACTCAGACAATAGAAATCGTAGTTTACAGCGTACCCAACTTTAACTTTGACCGCAAGGAAATGAACCCTGACCTGCCCATGGACGACTGCGCGCCATAACTACGACTATGCAAGTCGTAGTTATGGCGTATACTTTCCATACAAATCCAATCGCAGCCAAGGTAGGCGTCCCTGGGAATGGCGACGCTTCTCAATTTGGGTAAACGAAACCTTCAACGGAGGGCCTTATGTCCACTAAGCTGAGTGTCGGGATAGAGTTCGTTCCGGACCTTCATGATGAGGATCCGCAGGAAACTGCCGAGTGGCTCGAAGCGCTCTCGGGAATCTTCGATCATGTTGGGCCTGATCGCGCTCACTACCTCATCGAGAGACAGATTGCGCATGCCCGGTTGCTGGGGCTATCCCGGCACTTCTCCCATGGAACTCCCTACGTCAACACCATCACGCCGGATCAGCAACCGCGCATGCCGGGTGATCCTGATATCGAACGTCGCATCCGTTCCTATACGCGATGGAATGCCATGGCGATGGTCGTGCGGGCAGGCAAGAAGTCGAATGTCGGCGGACACATTGCCTCGTTCGCGTCCGCCGCGACGCTGTACGACGTCGGTTTCAATCATTTCTGGCGCGCGCCCACCGCAGAACACGGGGGCGACCTGGTATTCGTGCAAGGCCATGTTGCGCCCGGCATCTATGCTCGGGCCTTCCTGCTCGGCCGGTTGACGGCCCAGCATCTGGACAACTTCCGCCAAGAGGTTGGCGGGCAAGGGCTGTCGTCCTATCCCCACCCCTGGCTGATGCCAGACTTCTGGCAGTTCCCCACCGTCTCGATGGGTCTCGGCCCGTTGATGGCGATCTACCAGGCTCGCTTCATGAAGTATGTGCAGGCGCGCGGTATCGCCAAGACCGACGACCGCAAGGTCTGGGTATTCTTGGGAGACGGCGAGATGGACGAGCCAGAGTCGCTGGGCGCGATCGGCATGGCTGCGCGGGAACGGCTGGGCAATCTCGTTTTTGTGGTTAATGCGAACCTGCAGCGGCTGGACGGGCCGGTGCGCGGTAACGGCAAGATCGTGCAGGAGCTGGAGTCCATCTTCCTGGGCGCCGGCTGGCGCGTCATCAAGGTGCTATGGGGCGGCCGCTGGGACAAGCTGTTCGCTCGCGATAAGACCGGCGCGCTGGCGCGGCGCATGATGGAGGTCGTCGATGGCGAATACCAGACCTATCGCTCGAAATCGGGTGCCTATCTACGCGAGCACTTCTTCAACACCCCAGAGCTCAAGGCGTTGGTTGCGGATTACAGCGATGAAGAGCTGTGGCAGTTGGACCGCGGCGGCCACGACCCGGAGAAAGTCTTCGCGGCGTTTGCCGAGGCTTCCCGTGGCGGCGACTTACCGACCCTCATTCTTGCCAAGACCATCAAGGGCTATGGCATGGGCGATCAAGGGCAGGCGGCCAACGTCAACCATCAACAAAAGAAGATGCAGACGGATGCCTTGTTCGGTCTACGCGACAAGTATGCGCTGCCGATCGCCGATGCCGATGTCGAGGACGTCCCCTATATCAGCTTTCCCGAGGGTTCCAAAGAGCTTGCCTATATGCGCGAGCGCCGCGAAGCCCTGGGCGGCTATCTGCCTGCACGCCGCACGAAGGCGCAATCGCTGCCTGTGCCCGAGCTGTCCGCCTTCGATGCGCTGCTCAAGGGCACGCCGGAAGGCCGCACCATGTCGACTACCATGGCCTTCGTGCGCATCCTGGGCGTGCTGCTCAAGGACAAGGGCCTGGGCAATCGCATCGTGCCCATCGTGCCGGATGAATCCCGAACCTTCGGCATGGAGGGCCTGTTCCGCCAGGTCGGTATCTGGAACCAGGACGGCCAGAAGTACGTGCCCCAGGACGCCGACACGCTGACCTTCTACAAGGAGTCCGAGACCGGCCAGATTCTGCAGGAAGGCATCAACGAAGCGGGCGGCATGGCTGATTGGATAGCAGCAGCCACGGCGTACTCCACGCATGGCGAAATCATGGTGCCGTTCTTCATTTTCTATTCGATGTTCGGTTTCCAGCGCGTGGGCGATTTGGCGTGGGCCGCTGCCGACATGCGGTCTCGCGGCTTCCTGCTGGGCGGGATCGCGGGGCGCACCACGATCAATGGCGAAGGCTTGCAGCATGAAGACGGCCACTCCTTGCTGTGGGCATCGGCCGTGCCGAACTGCATCAGCTACGACCCGGCCTTTGCCTATGAACTTGCCGTGATCATCCAGGACGGGCTGCGCCGCATGGTGCAGGACCAGGAGGACGTGTACTACTACCTCACCGTCATGAACGAGAACTATGCCCAGCCGGCCATGCCGGAAGGTCCCACGGTGACAGCGGACATCCTGAAGGGCATGTACGCCTTCAGCAAGGCGCCGGCGGATGGTTCGGCCTTGCGGGTGCAATTGATGGGCGCGGGCACGATCTTCAATGAGGTCATCGCCGCCGCCGAACTGCTGCGGAAGGACTGGGGCGTTGCGGCCGACATCTGGGGCGTGCCGAGCCTGACCGAACTGGCCAGGGACGGCCGCGCCGCTGAGCGCCATCATCTGTTGCAACCGGAGGCCCCGGCGCCGGTGCCGCATGTGACTCGGCTGCTCCAGGATGCGCAAGGGCCGGTCATCGTCGCGACGGACTACGTCCGGGCCCTGGCCGAACAGATTCGCCCCTATGTGCCCCAGCGTTATGTGGTGTTGGGCACCGATGGCTTCGGACGTTCCGATACCCGTGCGGCCCTGCGCCACTTCTTCGAGGTGGACCGTCATTGGGTGGTGATCGCGGCCCTGAAGGCGCTCGCCGACGACGGAAAAATTCCAAGCACTCATGTCTCGGAGGCGATTCGTAAGTATGGGATCGATCCCGAGAAGCCCAACCCGCTACATGCCTGATTGAGACCTACATGACACTTTGAGCGATTTATCCGGAGCCAGCATGTCTTTGATTTCCGCTACCATGCACGCCGCCTGGATCGATCAGCGTGGCCCGGCCAACCAGATTTGCATCGAACCGATCGCGGTGCCTTCGCCCGGCCCGACCGGCGTACTCGTTAAAGTTCAATATGTAGCCGTCAATCCGATAGACACCTTCGTGCGGTCCGGCCGATATATGACGCCGTTGCCGTTCCCATTTGTAATCGGGCGAGATCTGGTCGGCACCGTTGCCGCGCTGGGCCCCGGCGTGAGCCGCTTCACCGTGGGCGACACCGTATGGGCCAATAGCCTCGGGCACGCCGGCCGCCAAGGCTGCACGTCGGAATTCGCTGTGGTGGAGGCGGATCGTCTCTATCCTCTCCCGCCCGGCATCGACCCGGCCATCGCCATCGGCGCGCTCCACCCGGCAGCCTCGGCCTATTAAGCCATCACTGCCCATGCCCAAACGCAAGCGGGCGAGACGGTCTATATCGCCGGCGGCGCAGGCCATGTCGGTAGCGCCGCTATCGTCATCGCGGCGCGTGCGGGTGCTCGGGTCATTGCATCGGCTGCAGCGGCCGACCATGACTATTGCCGGTCGCTGGGCGCAGATGTGGTGTTGGACTATCGCGATGAACGGCTCACCGACGAGATCGGTGCCGCGGCCCCCAATGGCCTTGATGTCCATCTTGACACCTCCGCACACCATGACCTCGACGCAGCGGTCCACCTGCTTGCCCCGCGTGGACGAGTCGTATTGATGGCGGGCTTGGAGGCACGCCCCGCGTTTCCAGTGGGCGCGCTGTACACCCGCGACGCGCGCGTACTCGGTTTTGCGATCAGCAATGCCAGCAGCGCTGATCTGTACTCGGCAGCTATCCGTATCAACCAGCTACTTTCCGAAGGTTCGCTAGCACCACGCAAGACCGAGATCCTGCCATTGACGGCGGCCGCACAGGCACATCTGCGCCTAGAGATGGGCGAGGCTCGGGGTGTACGGCTGGCGCTAAGGCCGTGATGCGAAGCGGCAGAAGACAAGCTGCCCAGTGCTGACCAGTCCCACCCTGTGGGAGGCCTGATTCATGACGCAATGGATTGGGCGCCCGGTCTATGACGGTGACAGCCAAATCGGTGGTCCGGACACCCGCATCAGCTTGCTCATGGACCGGATGTTGACAAGTCGTGTTGGAAGGAACCGCCTCACACCGGAAAAAGCCCGCTTGCACTTGCAAGTCATAACGCAGACTATTATAGTCTGTGTTATTTTTAGGACTGGAGAGAACTTATGCCAGACCGATTTTCCGCGTTCGCACGGCCAGCGGGGATAGAGCTTCGACACGTACATGCGCAGGACGAGCTAGCTGCTTGCTTTCCTGTGATCTCGGAATTGCGCCCCGGGCTTAAAGACGTTAGCGAGTGGATAGCCCGTGCAGTGGATATGAAGTGCGACGGTTACCGCGTCCTTGCCGCCTGGGGCGGGGGGCGAGTCCTGGCTATTGCTGGGTACCGGGTAATGGAAAATTTGATTCACGGGCGTTTTGTTTATGTCGATGACTTGGTGGGTGACCGCGACCGATCAACGGTGTCGAGGGTTAGGGGGCACTCTGTTGCGTGAGTTGTCGGGGATAGGCGTCGAGGAATGCTGCCAACGACTGGTTCTTGATACGGTCGCGACGAATATTTCGGCACGACGTTTTTATATACGAGAAGGCCTGACTGAAGCCATCGTCGGTTTCGTAATGCAATTGGAGAATCCCTTATGAAAATCCTGCATATCGATTGCAGTCCGAGAAAAGAATCGCATAGTCGAAAACTTTCGGCCGCGATAGTTGCGCGACTATTTGCCATTGATCCCGATGCCTCCGTCATACGCCGTGATCTAGGTCAGGCTCCCATACCTCATACGGAGGCCAGCTACGCCGCAGTTTTGTCCTCACCAAAGGCATTGACCTCCGAACAATCGAACGTAGCTACATCATTGTCAGAGCAATTGATTCAGGAGATTGAAGTTGCCGACGTCCTTGTCATTGGCACTCCGATGAACAATTTCACGGTCCCTTCTGTACTCAAGGCCTGGATCGATCAAATCCTTCGGATGGGCCGCACGATCGGGGTAGCGCCAACAGGCGAAAAAATCGGCCTGCTACAAGACAAGCCCGTTTACATCGGTATCGCTTCTGGAGGCGTATTTACAGGTGATCGTGCGAAGCAGCCAGACTTTCTGATGCCATATTTGATGGCCGCGTTTGGCTGTGTGGGTTTGACTTCGCTGCAATTTTTCCCCCTGCAAGCGACTGCGTTCCTCGATAGCGACCAGTTGATGGAGGGTCAAGACTCCCTGATCACCACAATGGATACGACGAAGATCGACTCCAGGGCGACAGGAGACCGCTCAGCGCGTTGCTAATGGAGCGGAGTATCACTGGCACAGTGCCCCGAGCGATGACCCGTTCGCCAGGCTCAATGGTTTGGTGCAGTAGCCGTTGCCGATCCTCATTGCAGTTGGCAAGAGCGATGAGTGGCGGAGAGGAAATGCGATGAATTCCAAAGATACTCAAGAGACGTCCCGCGAAAGCATGAGCTACGACGTGGTTGTCGTAGGCGCAGGGCCGGCCGGATTGGCGGCAGCTATCAGGCTCAAACAACTCGATCCATCGATTTCGGTCGTGGTTGTCGAGAAAGGCTCGGAGGTTGGGGCTCATGTTTTGTCGGGGGCAGTCATAGATCCTATCGGACTTGACGCCCTACTTCCGGACTGGCGAGGTGATGAGGCGAGGCCGGCCCTCACGGACGTTGCCAAAGACGCTTTCTGTTTTCTCAGTAAAACAAGCAGCATCCGCTTGCCAAATTTCATCATCCCGCCATTGATGAACAATCATGGCAACCTTATCGGCTCGCTCGGCTTGGTGGCGAAGTATCTTGCGACGCGAGCTGAAGCGCTGGGCGTCGAGATATACCCTGGGTTCGCCGCCGCTGAGCTGCTGTTTGACGAAGCAGGAGCCGTTATTGGTGTTGCTACCGGCGATATGGGTGTCTCCAGAGATGGATCGATAACGCAGAGGTTTACCCGCGGTATCGAGTTGAGGGGACGATACACGCTAATTGGCGAAGGTGTGCGCGGTTCGCTCGCGAAGATTGCCATTGAGCGTTATGGGCTGGCTAAAGGGCGGGAGCCACAGAAATTCGGCCTAGGCCTAAAAGAACTCTGGCGAGTCAGGCCCGAGAAATTCCAGGCTGGCCTGGTGCAACACACATTTGGCTGGCCTCTCGATAACCGAACAGGTGGTGGCTCGTTTCTTTATCACTTTGGAGACAATCTTGTTGCCGTTGGGTTTGTCGTCCATCTCAATTACGAGAACCCGACGCTTTCGCCATTCGACGAATTCCAGAGAATCAAGACGCATCCAAGTATTCGTGATCTGTTCGAGGGCGGTCAGCGGCTGTCCTATGGTGCTCGGGCGATTAGCGAAGGCGGTTGGCAATCGGTCCCGAAACTCGTTTTCCCAGGCGGTGTATTGCTTGGCTGCTCTGCAGGCTTGGTGAATGTGCCGCGCATAAAAGGAAGTCACAACGCTATCCTTTCCGGCATGTTGGCCGCCGAACACCTTGCGCCGGCACTAGCGCAGGGCCGTGCCCATGATGAAGTTACCGAAATAGAAGAGCAATGGCGTTCTTCCAGCATCGGCCGCGATCTCAAGTTGGTACGTAACGTCAAGCCGCTGTGGTCTAAGTTCGGCACCATATGCGGCATCTTGCTTAGTGGCGTTGATATGTGGAGCAACCAACTTCTTGGATGGTCACCATTCGGCACGATGAAGCACGGGAAGCCAGACCACGAAACACTGAAGCCAATCAGTACAGTCAAGCCGATTGCATACCCAAGACCAGATGGCATCGTCACTTTCGACAAGCTGTCTTCGGTATTCCTTTCGTCAACGAATCACGAAGAGGACCAGCCCGTACACCTGAAGTTGGCAGACCCCTCCATTCCGATTGACAGAAATCTTCCAATCTATGGGGAACCTGCGCGTCTTTACTGTCCCGCCGGTGTTTATGAAGTCGTCTACGACGACGATGCTGCCAAGACTTCCCCGCGGTTTGTTATCAACGCTCAGAACTGCGTTCACTGCAAGACATGCGATATCAAAGACCCCGCGCAAAACATCACGTGGACCGTGCCGGAGGGCGGCGATGGACCCAACTATTCGGGCCTATGAGCCCCGCTGTCGAATGACGAAATTGAGTAAAGGCAGGTGATGAAAATGATGAAACGACGTGTTGACATCGTAGGTGGCGGGCTTGCAGGCCTGCTGGCGGCGATCGAGTTGTCGCGCGGAGGGGCTCAGGTCGTCGTGTGGGAATCCGCTAGTGAGTTCGGCGGCCGGGCCCGAACGCGGGATGTCGATGGCTTCTTGTTCAACAGAGGCCCTCATGCACTGTATTGCAATGGTGCGTTGAAGCGAGAGCTTGACCGGCTAGGTATTGCCTACTCCGGCGGGCGTTCTCTCTCGGGCACACGCAAAGCTATCGCAGAGGGAAAGCTTCACAATCTTCCGACGACGTTTGGTTCAATTGTGAGGACTTCACTCTTCGGGCTACGCGACAAAATTAGCTATACCCGGGTTTTCAAGACGGTTATGGACGGCGCCTCCGGAAATGGGTCATTCGCGGACTGGCTCGACGATCAGCATCTGTCGCCCATAGTCCGCTCCACCATAGAAGCGATGGGGCGCCTTTCAAGCTACGCCAATGGCTCCACCGCCGTATCTGCCCGTGCATTATTGGACCAGATTCGTTTGACGACAGGCGGAACAATATACGTCGATGGCGGGTGGATCAGCTTGGTGAATGGCTTGGTCACGACCGCGCGAAGCATGGGTGTCGAACTCAATGAAAAGGCCGCGGTTAGGCAGGTGAGTTGCGTCGCCGGCGGGGTTGAGTTGATCTTGGGCAATGGGGCAACTCGCTTCGCCGACGCGGTAGTGTTGGCGGTTGGTCCGCGAGACGCTGCCGCATTGGCTCCGGAAATTCCCTCATTGATGGAGGAAGCGAGGGAGGCACGACCCGTTCGTGCGAACACCCTTGATCTTGCAATGCGCCATTGGCCATCTCAAGCAAATGATTTCGCCCTCGGAATCGATTCCCCGTTTTACCTGTCGGTGCATTCCGGATCGGCAAAGCTGGCGCCCGACGGCGGCGTCCTGGTCCATATTGCAAAGTATCTACCGATCGGCGAAGAGCCTTCGAAAGAAGCGGTCGAAGAACTTGAGACGGTAGCGGACCTTGTTATGCCTGGTTGGCGCGAATTAGAAGTCTCGCGGCAGAAGCTGCGCGGAATGGTGGTGTCGAACGCCTTACCACGCTGGGACCGGCCTCGCGCCGATGTGACGGTCTCAGGCGCTTCCGGATTATTTATTGCGGGCGATTGGGTTGGTCAGGAAGGCATGATAGCGGACGCCGCAGCGGCTAGCGCCATCAAGGCTGCGCAATCGGCGCTTCACTGGTTGTCTCGATAGAGGAGGCAGTCGGATTTCAATCAATCTGGTGCTGGTCTATTTGGGATGAAATCCTAACTTCCATCTTGGACCGCACAAAAGAGTTCATGGCGCACAGTTCAGGATAATCCTATGCCAATCAACAACAACGCAATGAATGGGGTAAGACTCCCCACTATTCGGACAATCAATCCGGCCGTATTTGCTCCGCCTTTGGCGGCGGCAGGTTATCCCTTCCTGCTTATGCTGTTCCATGCGCTCGTCGGACCTTCTGGATCGCAACCCGGCGGGGCCAGCATTGCGCTTGCGACACTCGTGTTGATTTGTGCTTTCTCCGCCCCCGTGCTTGGGATCATTGTGGCGTGCCAGCCGCAAATTCAGACGAGTATGCGTCGCCTCGCGTATGCCAGTGTGGTGGCGCCGACTTTGTATGTCTTTCTCGGGGTTGTCCAAGCTCTGATCGGTAGCCCGATCCCAGATCCATGGATCTGGTGCGTCATATGGCTAGGTGCGGTGCTCTGGGCATTCCGAATGGCCGGATATGAAAATTACTCTGAAACCCGTCCTGACATGGGGCGGTGGCGAGTTGCCCATGGTATTAGCGCAGTCATCCTCTGCATTTATGTGCTCTTCCACCTTGGGAATCATCTAGTCGGGTTGATCGGGCCCTCCGCACATGGGGCGGTCATGGATGTCGGCCGGGTGATCTATCGGGCAACCTTCATCGAACCCGTACTGATCATAATTTTCTTGTTTCAGATTGCCAGCGGACTCTATCTGACTTGGCGCTGGAGTTCGGCAAGGCACGAGTTCTTTCGTACCTTCCAGATCGCATCAGGCGTTTACCTCTCGGTGTTCATTCTTGGGCACATGAACTCCGTTTTTATTTATGCACGCACATATCTTGGAATTCCGACGGACTGGAATTTCGCGATTGGCGCTCCCACTGGACTTATTCATGACCCGTGGAATATTCGCCTTCTTCCACACTATGCGCTTGGCGTGTTTTTTGTCCTCAGTCATCTTGTCGCGGGCCTAAGAGTTATCCTCAACGCTCATGGTGCTGATAAGAATATTGCGAATCGAGTTTGGGTAATTGGTGTTGCGGCTAGTGCGGCCATCGCTGCTGCCATTATTGCGGGAATGTGCGGTGTCAGGGTGTGAGTCGTCAGATCGCTATGGTGAATGTGTCAATACATGAAAAAATAATCGGCTTTGACGGAATTCCGCCGTCTTTGCCTGGACTGCATAGGGTAAAGCGACAACCGTGGAACTTCGTCATCTTCGGTGTTTCATAGCTCTTGCTGAGGAACTTCATTTCGGCCGTGCAGCAGAGAGGCTGCACATCGAGCAGCCGCCGCTATCGCGCACCATAAAGGAGCTCGAAGAGGAGTTGGGCGTGCAACTCTTCAGGCGGAATAGGAGAGGCACCCATTTAACACAAGTAGGTCAAGTGTTCTTGCACGACGTGTGCCGAATCTTCACATGCCTTGAGCAGGCTCACGTGAACGTGAGAGCTGCCGCGTCTGGCTACCGGGGGTCTTTACGTATAGCGGTTTCGGAAGGAGCAGCTGGTCCCAGGTTAGCTGCGCTGTTAGCTCATTGCCGTGAAGTCGAACCCGAAGTAGTGATCCATTTGTGTGACGTACCACGAAGTGAGCAATTGCGAGGATTACGAGACGGGACGTTTGACGCTGGTTTTTCGCATTCGAAGGATGTGGGTAGCGACATCATTAGCCGGCCTGTCTGGTCCGACAGGCTCGTGGCAGCCATTCCTAGGCGTCATCCGCTGTTGGCTCATCCACGTGTTCCTCTCGGTGAATTGATTCGTCACCCACTTCTTTTATGTCACTCTTGCCGGTGCGAGGGATATGCCCATCAAGTCGCCAGTCTGCTCAGCACGGTTGATACAAAGCCTACGATCGCCGAGCAGATCGCGTCGCTAGACATGACATTGACACTGGTAGCGGCGGGATACGGGGTTGGCTTCGCGACGGCATCTACGATGGCCATGTGCAACCATCCAAACGTGATTGCTCGTCCGTTGGATAGCGAAGATGCAGTGTTGACTACTTATCTACTGTGGCCGGCTGGGGAGATAGTTGATTCAATGCTCCGATTTATCGAACGAGCGAGTAGGCAACAAGATTGACGCACAATAATGATTCGCGAGGAACTGGCATGGAGTCGTCTCAATGTGCATATGGTGCTATTTATCCGTGACAGAAAGATAAGGATTGTCTGGCGGTACAGTGTCAAATACCGTTGAGGCATCCAGCATTAGATACCCGTGTAATTTCCTGGTCTTTCGTTGACCAATCACATCACAGGTCCAAATATTTAGACCATCTGGATGTTTGCGGTGCAATCGCAACTGCTCGAACTGCTTTTGTACCCATTGCCAATCCGCTTCTCGGCGCTGTTTAGCCAAGCTAATAACCTGCGGATGCTCTTGGACATAGCGCTGGAAAATGCCCGGACTAACGAGATAGGCAGTGCCGGCCACCGTGTGCACCTGCGCTTTGGCATCATTGATGATCAGCTTGTGGGCTTGCACGCCACGTTTAAGCCAGTCCATGAAGTGAATCCCAGAGCCTGGCACCGCGGCCGGCGTCGCGACGGACACATTTGGTCTGGCGATGATAGTTGGCACGGGATCGATAGGTGGTCGGTCTATTTCGTGAAGACTTTCCGACATCGATACATCTGCGTGGTCGTTCCGAGTGACTGCACTCGAAGGCGCGGATATCACGTCATCAAGTATTCCAAATAGTGTTTCCACGCTGTCTGCAGCGGCCGGTACATCTACAGGAATCATCTGCTCAGTAGCCTTAGATGCTGGGGAAGCCATTGCGGCGGCTGGGACAGTGACTGATTTGTTCGTGATTGGTTCGTCGCGTGGTTTCTCTGACGCCGAAACAGCACCATCAATCTCCACCCGCACGATCCCACTGAAAGCCGCTGGCCGTTCAGTTGGCTCCCAAATTAATGCAGGCGCGAGACGTAAAAAGGTGAACGTATTTGACCATCCATTGTCGCCAGTGATGGTGGCCCTCCAGATGGCCTTTCCCTCTGGAGTTGCCTGGAGAATGCCGTGATCCTGTAGCACGTTGAAGACAGCAGTGTTGTTCGCGGGGATGCCATCGATGCCCTGGGACAGCAGATGGGCGCGTAACTTGTCGGAGACCGTCTTGCTCACTAGCCACAAGGCGTCCTCGGTGAGCCAGCCATCGGATGCTTCCGGCTGGTTCAGCTTCAACTCTTCCTTGAGCAGGTAGCGCAATCCGTCCAGCAGCTTGCGTTGCAGTGCATGCTTGGGCGCAGCCATGGCGCGGGCCGGATCACCACCCAGTTCCTGGGCCACCGAAGCACGATCAGCCTGTACGACAAGCTCACCCAGCATCCCGGCATGCTCGTACTGTCCGGCCAGAACGTAGAGCAGCGGTCCCCATAGAGCGGGATAGCCACTGAGCCAATCTAGGAGATGGGCATCCAACAGTTGGCGGTAGAGCAAGCCCGTCGCGGCGCTGTGCAGGCGATATTCGCGGTCGTCGCGGTAGCGGAATCGGTACGGCTGGTGCAGCGGGCCGTGCCAGGGGTGCCAGGTGCTGCCGTCGGCCAACTCGACATGGAGATCGACGGCGAGCTTGCCGATGTCGTGCAGCAGCGCCGCATAGGCGACGGCGGCGGTCCAGGCTTCGGATTGCGCTGCCTGGTCTTCGGGAGTGCTTCCGGCCGGCAGGAGGTGCGACTGACGCAGCTTGAGGGCGTAGGCAACGATCTCCAGGCCATGGTCCAGCATGCCGCCGGGGTACGCATGGT
>NZ_AQPL01000463.1:0-18281 GCF_000395345.1 Cupriavidus sp. WS
CACCCTGGCCCCCTCCCCGACCGCCACCCTGCGCGAAGCGGTGGACCAGTGCCAGCGGCACTGCATCGGGCAGGCGCTCGCCGCCCAGGGCGGCAACTGGGCGCAGGCGGCCCGCCACCTCGGCGTGGACGCCAGCAACCTGCACAAGCTCGCGCGCCGGCTCGGCATCAAGCCGGACGGCGGGACGGGCCACGCACCGGACTGAAACCCGGCTGAAGACCGGCGCCAGCCGGGCCGGCGGCCCGGCCTTCCCGCCTCCGCCGCCGCCTCGCATTCCCCATTGGAACTAGCTCCACCGGCACCCGCACATGTGCTGCCGGCGAATGGTCAACCGTGCACGCGCTCTCTACGCTGGGAGCCGATCGTCATTGTCGACACAGGAGCATGGTCATGCCCACTCAGCCTCTCCCGCGCGAGCCCGTGCCGCGCGGCGCCTATGCGGTGCTGGTGTCCAGCACCTTCGCCTTCACCATCTGCTTCGCCATCTGGATGATGTTCGCGGTGCTGGGCATCCCCATCAAGCAGCAGCTCGGCCTGTCCGAGACCGAATTCGGCCTGCTGGCCGCCACCCCCGTGCTGAGCGGCTCGCTGGTGCGCGTGCCGCTGGGCATCTGGACCGACCGCTACGGCGGGCGCATCGTCTTCTTCGTGCTGATGCTGGCCACGGTGATCCCGATCTGGATGATCTCGCACGCCACCACGCTGCCGCAGCTGCTGGTGCTGGGCCTGTTCGTGGGCCTGGCCGGCGGCTCGTTCTCGGTGGGCACGCCCTACGTGGCGCGCTGGTTCCCGCGCTCGCGCCAGGGCCTGGCGATGGGCATCTTCGGCGCCGGCAACTCCGGCTCGGCGCTGACCAAGTTCGTGGCGCCGGCGCTGATCGTCGCCGCCGGCGGGAGCTGGACCGTGGTGCCGCGCGTGTACGCGGTCGCCATGCTGGTCACGGCGGTGCTGTTCTGGATCTTCTCGTCCAGCGATCCCGCCCACCGCGTGCCGTCCTCGGCCAGCCTGCGCGCGCAGTTCGCCATGCTGCGCGATGCGCGCGTGTGGCGCTACTCGCAGTACTACTCGGTGGTGTTCGGCGGCTACGTCGGCCTGTCGCTGTGGATGACCAAGTACTACATCGGCGAATACGGCTTCGACATCAAGATCGCCGCGCTGCTGGCGGCCTGCTTCTCGCTGCCGGGCGGCGTGCTGCGCGCCATCGGCGGCTGGATCTCCGACCGCTACGGCGCGCACCGCACCACGTGGTGGGTGATGTGGGTGTGCTGGGTGGCGTTCTTCGTGCTCAGCTATCCGCAGACCGACTTCATCATCCACACCGCGCGCGGCCCGCAGGCGTTCCACATCGGCCTGTCGGCGCTGCCGTTCACGGTGCTGCTGTTCGTCGTCGGCATCGCGATGGCGGTGGGCAAGGCCTCGGTGTTCAAGTTCATCGCCAACGACTTCGGCCACAACCTCGGCGCCGTCTCCGGCGTGGTGGGGCTGGCCGGCGGCCTGGGCGGCTTCATCCTGCCGGTGCTGTTCGGCCTGCTGGCGGACCTCAGCGGCGTGCGCAGCAGTTGTTTCATGCTGCTGTACGGCACGGTCTGCGTGAGCCTGGTGTGGATGCACTACAGCCAGCGCGGCGGCCCCGACGCGGCCGCCGCCACGACCACCGCCATCACCGCGCGCGTGCCCGCGGCGCAGCCGGCCTCGGCATGAGCGCGCCCGCGGCCCGCCCGCGCCGCCTGCCGCATTCCTCTTCTTCGTTCCGACCCACAGGACAGTCATGTCAAGTTCCGTATTAACCCGCTGGGAGCCAGAAAGCACCGCTTTCTGGCGCGCCCAGGGCGAGCGCATCGCCTACCGCAACCTGTGCATCTCGATCGCCGCGCTGATGCTCGCCTTCGCCATCTGGATGCTGTGGAGCGTGGTGGCGGTCAACCTCGACCGCGCCGGCTTCCGCTTCACCAAGAACCAGCTGTTCTGGCTCACCGCGCTGCCCGCGCTGTCGGGCGCCACGCTGCGCATCTTCTATGCGTTCCTGGTGCCGATCTTCGGCGGCCGGCGCTTCACGGCGATCTCCACCGCCACGCTGCTGGTGCCGGCACTGGGCATGGGCTTCGCGCTGCGCGACCCCACCACGAGCTATCCCACGCTGCTGGTGCTGGCGCTGCTGTGCGGCTTCGGCGGCGCCAACTTCAGCTCGTCGATGTCCAACATCAGCTTCTTCTTTCCCAAGGCCAAGAAGGGCCTGGCGACCGGGCTCAATGCCGGCATCGGCAACCTGGGCGTGTCGGTGGTGCAGTTCCTCACCCCGCTGGTGGTCTCGGTGGGGCTGTTCGGCGCGCTCGGCGGCGACGCCCAGACCTACCAGGCCGGCGAGGTCGGCAAGAGCCTGTGGCTGCAGAACGCCGGCTTCATCTGGGTGCCGTTCATCGTGGTGGCCACGCTGGCGGCCTGGTTCGGCATGAACGACATCGCCGACGCGCGCGCCTCGTTCGCCGACCAGGCGGTGATCTTCAAGCGCAAGCACAACTGGCTGATGTGCTGGCTGTACGTGGGCACCTTCGGCTCGTTCATCGGCTTCTCGGCCGGCTTCGCGCTGCTCACCAAGTCGCAGTTCCCCGGCGTCAACCCCACCGCCTACGCCTTCCTCGGGCCGCTGGTGGGCGCGCTGATGCGCCCGGTCGGCGGCTGGGTGTCGGACAAGCTCGGCGGGGCCCGGGTCACGCTGTGGTGCTTCGCGGCGATGATCGCCGCCGTGCTCGGCGTGCTGGCCGCGCTGCCGCACGGCTGGGCGGGCGGCGCCGGCGGCAGCTTCCCCCTGTTCCTGGCCGCGTTCGTGGTGCTGTTCGCGCTGACCGGCGTCGGCAACGGCTCGACCTTCCGCATGATCCCGGTGATCTTCATGACCGAGCGCCAGCGCGCCGCGCGCGGCAAGGACGAGGCCGCGCAGCGGCAGGCACTGCTGGACGCCGGCAAGGAATCGGCCGCGGTGCTGGGCTTTTCCGGCGCCATCGGCGCCTATGGCGGCTTCTTCATTCCCAAGAGCTTCGGCACCTCGCTGGAGCTGACCGGCTCGGCCGACGCCGCGCTGTACTGCTTCGTCGCGTTCTACCTGAGCTGCATGCTGGTGACGTGGTGGCACTACGCGCGCAAGAACGCGCCGATGCCCTGCTGACGCTCCCGCCCGCCCTGCCGGCCTAGTTCTTCCGAACTAGGCGGCGGCGGCCGGACTAGCCCGAGCGCATCGCGCCCTACTCCTCCACCAGCGAATGGGCAGCGCCGCGCCCTGCCCATAAGCTGTGCACATCCCTGGACCGCTTCCCCAACGGTCAGCAAAAGCCCTCGCGGAGAACAACAATGAGTCATTTCCTGGATCGACTGAAATTCATGTCGCGCGTCAAGTCCACCTTCGCGGACGGGCACGGCGCCGTGGTGGACGAAGACCGCCGGTGGGAGAACGGATACCGCAACCGCTGGCAGCACGACAAGATCGTGCGCTCCACCCACGGCGTGAACTGCACCGGCTCGTGCTCGTGGAAGGTGTACGTCAAGAACGGACTGATCACCTGGGAGACGCAGCAGACCGACTATCCGCGCACCCGCCCGGACCTGCCCAACCACGAGCCGCGCGGCTGCCCGCGCGGCGCCTCGTACAGCTGGTACGTCTATTCCGCGCAGCGCGTGAAATACCCGATGATCCGCGGGCGCCTGATGGAGATGTGGCGCGAGGCCCGCAAGACCCTCGACCCGGTGGCCGCCTGGGCCTCGATCAGCCAGGACCCGGTCAAGGCGCGGCGCTACAAGAGCGTGCGCGGCCAGGGCGGCTTCGTGCGCGCCGACTGGGACACCGCCACCGAGATCATCGCCGCGGCCAACGCCTTCACCATCAAGCGCTTCGGCCCGGACCGCGTGGTCGGCTTCTCGCCGATTCCCGCCATGTCGATGGTGTCCTACGCCGCCGGCGCGCGCTACCTGAGCCTGCTGGGCGGGGTCTGCCTGTCGTTCTACGACTGGTACTGCGACCTGCCGCCGGCCAGCCCGCAGGTCTGGGGCGAGCAGACCGACGTGCCGGAATCGGCCGACTGGTACAACGCCACCTACCTGATGGTGTGGGGCTCCAACGTGCCGCAGACGCGCACCCCTGACGCGCACTTCTACACCGAGGTCCGCTACAAGGGCACCAAGACCGTGGCGGTGTCGTCCGACTTCGGCGAGATGGTCAAGTTCGGCGACATCTGGCTGGCCCCCAAGCAGGGCACGGACGCCGCGCTGGCGATGGCGATGGGCCACGTGGTGCTCAAGGAATTCCACCTGAACGGCCGCTCCGCCTACTTCCGCGACTACCTCAAGCAGTACACCGACATGCCAATGCTGGTGCTGCTGCGCGACAACGGCGGCACGCTGGTGCCCGACCACTTCCTGCGCGCCTCCCACCTGGCCGGCGCGCGCGGCGAGGCCAACAACCCGGAATGGAAGACGCTGGTGATCGACGCCGCCAGCGGCGACTTCGCCGTGCCCAACGGCACCATTGGCTTCCGCTGGGGCGAGGCCGCGCACAACGGCGGCGAGAAGGTGGGCCGCTGGAACCTGGAGATGAAGGACGGCGGCAGCGGCCGCGCGCTCGACCCGCTGCTCTCGCTGATGGCCACCGGGCACGAGGTGGCCGAGGTCGGCTTCCCGTATTTCGGCGCCGAGCACGACGCGCTGCTCAAGCGCCGCGTGCCGGCCCGGCGCATCACGCTGGCCGACGGCAGCAGCGCGCTGGTGGCCACCGTCTATGACCTGCAGATGGCCAACTACGGCGTGGACCAGGGCCTCGGCGGCGACAACGTGGCCACCTCGTTCGACGACGACGTGCCGTACACGCCGGCCTGGCAGGAAAAGCACACCACCGTGCCGCGCCACCTGGTGATCCAGGTCGCGCGCGAGTTCGCCGACAACGCCGACCGCACCCAGGGCAAGAGCATGGTGATCGTCGGCGCCGCGCTCAACCACTGGTACCACAACGACATGATCTACCGCGGCATCATCAACCTGCTGATGATGTGCGGCTGCGTGGGCAAGAGCGGCGGCGGCTGGGCGCACTACGTGGGCCAGGAAAAGCTGCGCCCGCAGTTCGGCTGGGCGCCGCTGGCCTTCGGCCTGGACTGGTCGCGCCCGCCGCGCCAGATGAACGGCACCTCGTTCTTCTACAGCCACACCAGCCAGTGGCGCCACGAGAAGCTCGCCGTGGACGAGATCCTCGCCCCGACCGCCGACAAGGCCCGCTACCAGAACCTCTCGCTGCTGGACCTCAACGCCCGCTCGGAGCGCATGGGCTGGCTGCCTTCGGCGCCGCAGCTGAGCAGCAACCCGCTCGACGTCGCCGACGCGGCCGAAGCCGCCGGCCAGGACCCGGTCGCCTACACCGTGGCGCAGCTCAAGTCCGGCGGCCTGCAGTTCGCCTGCGACGACCCCGACAACCCGGCCAACTTCCCGCGCAACATGTTCGTCTGGCGCTCGAACATCCTCGGCAGCTCGGGCAAGGGGCACGAGTATTTCCTCAAGTACCTGCTCGGCACCCAGAACGCGCTGTTCGGCGACGAGGCCGACGCCATCACGCCGAGCGAGGTCACGGTGCGCCCGGCCGCCGAGGGCAAGCTCGACCTGCTGACCGTGCTCGATTTCCGCATGAGCACCACCTGCCTGTACGGCGATGTGGTGCTGCCCACCGCCACCTGGTACGAGAAGGACGACCTCAACACCAGCGACATGCACCCGTTCATCCATCCGCTCTCGGAGGCGGTGCAGCCGCTGTGGGAAAGCCGCACGGACTGGGAAATCTACAAGGCCATCGCGAAGAAGTTCAGCGAGATCGGCGGCGCCCACCTGGGCACCCGCACCGACCTGGTGTGCACGCCGCTGCTGCACGACACCCCGGGCGAGCTGGCCCAGCCGTTCGCGCCGAAGGACTGGAAGCGCGGCGAGTGCGAGCTGATTCCCGGCAAGACCGCGCCGTCGATGACGGTGGTCGAGCGCAACTATGCCGACATCTACAAGAAATTCACCTCGATCGGGCCGCTGCTCGACAAGCTCGGCAACGGCGGCAAGGGCATCAACTGGGATACCCGCCACGAAGTCGGCGAGATCGGCGCGCTCAGCAAGACCGTGGACGAGCCCGGCGTGAGCCAGGGCCGCCCGCGGCTGGACACCGCCATCGACGCCGCCGAGATGATCCTGACCTTCGCGCCGGAGACCAACGGGCACGTCGCGGTGAAGGCGTGGGAGGCGCTGTCGCGCATCACCGGGCGCGAGCACGCGCACCTGGCCAACGGGCGCGAGCATGACAAGATCCGCTTCCGCGACGTGCAGGTGCAGCCGCGCAAAATCATCTCCGCGCCCACCTGGTCCGGGCTGGAATCGGAAGAGGTCAGCTACAACGCCGGCTACACCAACGTGCACGAGCTGATCCCCTGGCGCACCCTGACCGGCCGCCAGCAGTTCTACCAGGACCACCGCTGGATGCTGGACTTCGGCGAAGGCAGCTGCGTCTACAAGCCGGCCATCGACACCAAGACCACCGCGCCGATGCTCGGCGCCCGGCCCAACGGCAACCCGGAGCTGGTGCTGAACTGGATCACGCCGCACCAGAAGTGGGGCATCCACTCCACCTACTCGGACAACCTGCGCATGCTGACGCTGTCGCGCGGCGGGCCGCACGTGTGGATCTCGGAGAGCGAGGCCAAGGCCAGCGGCATCCGCGACAACGACTGGGTGGAAGTCTTCAACGTCAACGGCACGCTGACCGCGCGCGTGGTGGTGTCGCAGCGCGTGCCCAAGGGCATGTGCCTGATGTACCACGCCCAGGAGAAGATCGTGAACGTGCCCGGCGCCGAGACCAGCGGCATGCGCGGCGGCATCCACAACTCCGTGACCCGCACCGTCACCAAGCCCACCCACATGATCGGCGGCTACGCGCAGCTGGCCTACGGTTTCAACTACTACGGCACCGTCGGCAGCAACCGCGACGAGTTCGTGATCCTGCGCAAGATGAACAAGGTCGACTGGCTGGAAGGCCCGCTGGTGGAACAACAAGCGAAGGAAGGAGCCGCGCAATGAAAATCCGTGCCCAGGTAGCCATGGTCCTCAACCTGGACAAATGCATCGGCTGCCATACCTGCTCGATTACCTGCAAGAACGTCTGGACCAGCCGCGACGGCGTGGAGTACGCGTGGTTCAACAACGTCGAGACCAAGCCCGGCATCGGCTATCCCAAGGAATGGGAGAACCAGGACAAGTGGCTCGGCGGCTGGACGCGCAACGCCGCCGGCAAGCTCGAGCCGCGCCAGGGCAGCCGGCTCGGCATCCTGGCCAAGCTGTTCACCAACCCCAACCTGCCGCAGATCGACGAATACTACGAGCCGTTCACCTACGACTACGAGCACCTGCAGAAGGCGCCGCTGGTGCAGACGCCGCCCACCGCGCGCCCGGTCTCGGTGCTGACCGGCAAGAAGATGGAAAAGATCGAATGGGGCCCGAACTGGGAGGACGACCTCGGCGGCGAGTTCGGCGCGCGCAGCAAGGACAAGCTGTTCGACGACGTGCAGAAGGAGATGTACTCGACCTTCGAGAACACCTTCATGATGTACCTGCCGCGCCTGTGCGAGCACTGCCTGAACCCGGCCTGCGTGGCCTCGTGCCCGTCCGGCTCGATCTACAAGCGCGAGGACGACGGCATCGTGCTGGTCGACCAGGACAAGTGCCGCGGCTGGCGCATGTGCATCTCCGGCTGCCCGTACAAGAAGATCTACTACAACTGGCAGAGCGGCAAGGCCGAGAAATGCCTGTTCTGCTATCCGCGCATCGAGGCCGGCCAGCCCACCGTGTGCGCGGAGACCTGCGTCGGGCGCATCCGCTACCTCGGCGTGATGCTGTACGACGCCGACCGCATCCAGGACGCCGCCGCGGTGGAGAACCCGCAGGATCTCTACCAGTCGCAACTGGACATCTTCCTCGACCCGCACGACCCGGCGGTCCAGGCCGAGGCGCTGCGCCAGGGCATCGCGCAGAGCTGGCTGGACGCCGCGCGCAAGTCGCCCGTGTACAAGATGGCGTGCGAATGGAAGGTGGCCTTCCCGCTGCACCCCGAGTACCGCACGCTGCCGATGGTGTGGTACATCCCGCCGCTGTCGCCGATCCAGTCCGCCGCCGCGGCGGGCCACATGGGCATGGACGGCGTGATCCCGGACGTGAAGAGCCTGCGCATCCCGGTCAAGTACCTGGCCAACCTGCTGACCGCGGGCGAAGTGGCGCCGGTGCTCAAGGCACTCGAGCGGATGCTGGCCATGCGCGCCTACAAGCGCTCGGAAGTGGTCGACGGCGCGCAGGACCTGGCCGTGCTGCAGCAGGTCGGCCTCACGCCGGCGCAGGTGGAGGACATGTACCAGATCATGGCGATCGCCAACTACGAGGACCGCTTCGTGATCCCGTCCTCGCACAAGGAGATGGTGGAGGACAGCTTCAACGACAAAGCCAGCTGCGGCTTCACCTTCGGCAACGGCTGCTCGGGCGGCACCTCGGACGGCTCGCTGTTCGGCAAGAAGCCGCAAGGCAGCGTGGTGTTCGCCGACATGCCGAAATCGCGCAAGAAAGCCGTGGCGACGTGACCGGCGCCCTGTAACCGGTACCCGACCCCGCGCACCCTTTTGCCATCCCTACCGAACCGGAGCCTTCCCATGCCGCTCTACCCCATCCTCAGCGCGCTGCTGTGCTACCCCGAGCAGGACCTGCTCGACGCCCTGCCCGAGATCGACGCCGCGCTGGCCGAATGGCCGCAGGCGCAAGCCACGCTGGCGCCACTGTGCGACCTGCTCAAGACCAACACGCTGATCGAGCTGCAGGAGAACTACGTCGCCACCTTCGACCGCAATCCGGCCCACTCGCTGCACCTGTTCGAGCACGTGCACGGCGAGAGCCGCGACCGCGGCCAGGCGATGGTCGACCTGCTCGACGAATACCGCCGCGAGGGCTTCGAGCCGGTGACGGCGGAGCTGCCCGACTACGTGCCGCTGTTCGTGGAGTTCCTCGGCGTGCTGGCCGCCGGCGGCAGGGAGGACCACGCCGAGCAGTTGCTGGGCGACGCCATCCACGTGCTCGCCGCGGTCGGCGAGCGCCTGGCGCGCGACGAAAGCCCGTATGCCACGGCGTTCGCCGTGCTGCGCACGCTCACCGACGTGCAGCCGCAGCCGCGCACCGAGCCGCCGGTGCGCAGCATGGACGAAGCGCTGGAGACCTTCGGCCCCGGCGCCGACGGCGTGGAGCCGCTGCTCGCGCCGCGCCCGGCGGGCGACCAGCCCGTGCATTTCTACGCCCGCGGCACCGCGCCGCTGTCCACCGCACGCTGAGGCCACGACCATGAACCTGCTCAACCAGTTCCTCTACGGCATCTACCCCTACATCGCGCTGGTCGTGTTCCTGTTCGGCAGCCTGGCGCGCTTCGAGCGCGAACAGTACGGCTGGAAGAGCGACAGCTCGCAGCTGCTGTACCGGGGCAACCTGCGCGTCGGCAGCATTCTGTTCCACGTCGGCATCATCGGGCTGTTCTTCGGCCACCTCGTGGGCCTGCTCACGCCGGTGGCGGTATGGGACGCGCTGGGCGTCTCGCACGGCTTCAAGCAGGGCGTGGCGATGGCCGCCGGCGGCGTGATGGGCACCATGTGCCTGTCCGGCCTGCTGATCCTGCTGCACCGCCGCTTCACCAACGCGCGCGTGTCCGCGGTCACGCGCACCGGCGACAAGGTGCTGCTGCTGTGGATCCTCGTGACGCTGCTGCTGGGCCTGTCCACCATCTTCGAATCGTCGCGCCACATGGACGGCCACATGATGGTGCTGCTGATGACCTGGGCGCAGCACATCGTCACCCTGCGCGGCGACGCCGCGGGCTACATCGCGGGCGCGCCGCTGCTGTTCAAGGCCCACCTGTTCATGGGGATCTCGCTGTTCGCCATCTTCCCGTTCACGCGGCTGGTGCACGTGTGGAGCGGCTTCGGCTCGGTCGGCTACCTGGGCCGCGCCTGGCAGCTGGTGCGCAGCCGCTGACCGTCCCCGATCATCGCCCCCCGATCACCGCCCCAAGAGGAGAAAACCATGCCCATCCTGGTCAACGGCGTCGAGCTGGAAGACGCCGACATCGAACGCGAACTGGCCCACCACGCCGGCACGCACGAGCCCGCCCGCCATGCGGTGGTCGCCCTGGTGCTGCGCCACCTGGTGCGCGCGCAGGCCCAGCGGCTCGGGCTGCACGGCGACGACGAGGCGCTGACGCAGGCGCTGCTCGAGCGCGAGGTCGGCCTGCCGGAGCCGGACGAAGCCAGTTGCCGCCGCCACTACGACAGCCACCACGAGCGCTTCCGCGACGGCGAGTGGGTCGATGCCGCGCACATCCTGTTCCAGGTCACGCCGCGCGTGCCGCTCGACGCGCTGCGCGAGACCGCCGCGGCCACGCTGGCGCAGGCGCTGGCCGATCCGGCGGCGTTCGCCGGGCTGGCCAGGGAGCGCTCCAACTGCCCCAGCGGCGGCGCCGGCGGCGGCCTGGGCCGCGTGTCGCGCGGCGAGACCGTGCCCGAGTTCGAGCGCGCCATCTTCGCCGCGCGCCAGCCCGGCGTGCTGCCGCGGCTGGTCGAGACCCGCCACGGCCTGCACGTGGTGCGGGTGATCGCGCGCTGCGACGGCGTGCAGCTGCCGTTCGACGCGGTGCGGCAGCCGATCGCGCGGGCGCTCGCCGCGGCGGCGCGCGACCGCGCCTGGAAGCAGTACGCCAGCCTGCTCATCGGCGGCGCGCATATCGAGGGCATCGACCTCGGCGGCGCCGCGACACCGCTGGTCCAGTAAGAAGTCGTTTCAAAAAGATCCTGGCGTCGTTGCGCGGCACGGCAAGTACTGGTTGTACCGTCCGCGGCCGCGCGTCCAGCCAGGACCGCTTCGCTGCATCTTGAAACAACGTCCAGACCATCACCAACGCGCGCGGGCGGCAGCGGCGGTCCGCGCGGACACCACGCATGGGAGCGCAGTCATGCAACCCGCCATCATCGGCATCGCAGGCACCTCGGGCAGCGGCAAGACCACGCTGATCACGGCCATGCTCGCCTGGTTCCGCCTTCACGGCCTGACCGTCAACGTCATCAAGCACAGCCACCATCCGCTCGAGCTGGAGCCGCCGGGCAAGGACAGCGCGCGCTTTCGCCAGGCCGGCGCCGGCGAGGTGCTGGTGGCCTCGCCGTTCCGCTTCGCCATCGTGCACGAGCTCGACGGCGCGCCCGAGCCGACCCTGCGCGAGCAGGTGGCGCGGCTGGCGCCGGCCGACCTGACGCTGGTGGAGGGCTTTCGCAGCGAGGACATCCCGCGCCTGGAGGTCTACCGGCCCGCGCACGGGCGCGCGCCGTACTACCCCGGCGATCGGTCCATCGTCGCGGTGGCCAGCGACGCACCGCTCGACGCCGGCCTGCCCTGCCTGCCGCTCGGCCAGCCCGCCCAGGTGGCACGCTTCATCCTCGGGCTGTGCGGCCTGGACGCCGCGGTGCCGCGCGATGCGTCGCCCGCGAACGGCGCGCGGCACGGTCCGCCGGCGGCCGCGTCCTGATCGCCGTCCGCCGTCCCGCCCATCCCGTCCGGAGGTTTCCCATGCCCAACGCCGACACCGCCACGCTGCCCCTCGTCTACGCCTGCTCGGGCTGCTCCAGCGTGGCGCAGCTCGCCAACACCTTTGCCATCCGGCTCGACCGCGGCGGGCAGGCCGAGATGTCCTGCGTCAGCGGGGTCGGCGGCGGCGTCGCCGCGCTGGTCCGGGTGGCGCGCTCGGGCCGCCCGATCCTGGCCCTGGACGGCTGCCCGCTGGCCTGCGTGAAAGCCTGTCTGGCCGGCGCCGGCGTCGCGCCGGACCGGCACCTGGTGCTCAACCGCCTGGGCGCCACCAAGCGCCAGCACGGCGAATGCACCGAAACGGAAGCGGACGCGGCGTGGCAGGCGGTGACGTCGGCGTTGTCGTCGCTCGCGGCGCCCGCGGACGCGCCGCCGGCCGAGGCCGGCGCGATGCGCGAGCAGCGCCCGGCCTAGCGACCGCCGACCGCCGCGCGCGCCCGCAGCGGGGCGCGCGGCAAGGCCCGCGTCAGCGGCCCGGCTGCGACGCCACCGCGCCCGGCGCCAGATGCCGGGCCAGCCCGGCCAGCCATTCCGGCCGGTCCACCGTGTCGAGCCAGTATTTCACCTCCAGCCCGAGCGCGGTGTCGCCGCCGATGGACAGGCGCCGCTGGAAGAACAGCGTGTCGGTATCGGCCTCGCCGCCCAGCAGGCGCAGGTAGTCCGCGGCGTTGGCGCGCAAGGTCAGCGCCGGCGCGCTGCCGTCGAACGGGCCCGCGGCAAAGCGGCCGTCCACGCAGCGGAACCGTATCTGCAGGCCGAGATCGTCCACCGCCAGCAGGAAGCCGTGGCCGTCGAGCGCGGCCGGCGGCCGCAGCCAGCCGCGCCGCCGCGCGAGTTCGAGCGCCGCCACCGCGGGCAGGGACTGCGCCGGCGCCGGCAGCGCGCGGTGCAGGCGCGCCAGGAGGGCTTTCGGGGCGATCATGCGCGCGCCTCCTGCCAGGTAATGCCGGCCTTGCCGTCCCAGTAGCCATTGCTGGGCGCGGCGCCCGCCGGCCAGTGGCCGGTGCCGGCCACGGCAGCCTCGCCCGCGCGCAGCGCCGCCAGCGCCGCCACCACGTCCAGCGTGGCGCTGGCATGCGGGCTGACGCGCACGAAGTCGATGCCCATCGCCGCCATCGCCGGCACCTCGGCGCACAGGTCGAGGCAGCTGGCGGACTGGATCTGCACCCCGTTGAGCGTGAAGAACGGCTGGCCCTCGCCGGTCGAGGCCACCAGCCCGTCCGGGTAGTCCAGGCAGCGGAACTCGCAGTTGTCCTTGCGCAGGCGGTGGTGGCGCGCGGTGAAGCAGCGCGCCGAGAACGCCAGCGGCATGCGCCCCCACACCAGCACTTCCAGCCCCATGCCGGCCGGGCGCGCGGCCGCCAGCGCGGCCAGCGCGGTGCGGTCCATTTCCAGCGGCGGCACGCAGGCCACGGCGCCGAGCCCGCCCAGCCACGCCAGCGTGTCCGCGTGGTAGGCGTTCAGATGCGGGCCGCCGACGAAGGGCCGCCCCTGCATGCGGTTGACCGCGCCCAGGTCGTTGGCCTCGACCAGGTATTCGTCCTGCTCGCAGACGCGCTGCATGCAGGCGATGTCGCTGTCGGACTCGACCAGCACGGGCGTCGACAGCACCACCTCCTTGCCGGCGTCGCGCAGCATCCGCGCGATCTCCAGCCAGTGGGCGTGGCGCAGCTCGTGGCGGCGCGTGCAGACGGTCTCGCCCAGGTAGACGCGCCCGACCGCCGTGTCGGCGACGTCGGCATAGAACTGCATGACCTTGGAGCGCGGCCAGTAGTACAGCAGCGGGCCGAGCGCGATGCCGAAGCTGGGCGCCGCGGGCTCGATCATCGATGGATTCATGGGTAGTCCGGTTCCGGAAGAAAGAAGTTCAGAAGAAAGTCAGAAGAGGCGCGGCGCGGGAAACCCGGCCGGCGTCAGCGCCACGGCCGGTCGTAGGCGCCCTGCGTCACCTGATCGCCCTCGGCGTGGCGGCCGAGCACGCCCTGCCATTCCTGGCGCGCGGCGAAGCGGGCCGGATCGGCGCAGGCGGCGTCGATGGCGGCGCGCAGCACGCCGACCACGTCGCCGACGTAGCGCGGGCTGCGCTGGCGGCCTTCGATCTTGATCGCGGCGATGCCCATGCCGATCAGCGCCGGCAGCAGCGACAGCGCGTTGAGGCTGGTCGGCTCCTCCAGCACGTAGCCGCGCTCGCCCTCCACCTCGAAGCGCCCCTTGCACAGGGTCGGGTAGCCGGCGGGCTCGCCCGGCGCGTAGCTGTCGATCAGGATGCCCGACAGCCGCGCGTGCATGGTGCCCTCGCGCTCCTCCCAGCGCACCGCATGCGCGGGCGAGCACACCCCCTTGTTGTTGGGCGAGTCGCCGGTCGCGTAGGACGACAGCAGGCAGCGGCCCTCGGCCATCACGCACAGGCTGCCGAAACCGAACACCTCCAGCTCCGCGTCGGTCTGCCGCGCGAGCTTGCCGATCTGCGCCAGCGACAGCACGCGCGGCAGCACCACGCGGTGGATGCCGAAGCGCCGGCGCATCAGCTCGATGGCGTCGGCGTGCGTGGCCGAGCCCTGCACCGACAGGTGCAGGCGCAGTTGCGGATGGCGCTCGCGGGCATAACCCATGAGGCCCGGATCGGCCATGATGACGGCGTCCGCGCCGAGTTCGGCGGCGGCGTCGATGGCGCGGTGCCAGTTGGCCACCGCGCCCATCTGGGCAAAGGTGTTGATGGCGAACAGGACTTCCGCGCCGCGCGCGTGGGCCTCCGCCACGCCGGCCCGGATGTCGGCCTCGGTGAAGTTCAGCCCGCCGAAGTTGCGCGCGTTGGTGGCGTCGCGCAGGCCGAGGTAGACGGCGTCGGCGCCGTGCTGCAGGGCCGCGCGCAGCGCCGCCAGCGAGCCGGCGGGCGCGACCAGTTGCGGGCGGCGGCCCGGGCCTGAAGTACCTGGTGTGTCTGGTGTCATGGATCTGCTCGATGAGGTTCGCGGCGCGCGCGGGCGCGATGGTCCGCGAAGGCCCGCGATGGCCCGCGATGGTCGTCAGGGCCCCGCGCGCGCCTGTGAGCCATGATCCTAGCCAAATGCGGCGCCCGGCCAATTGTCCGGGAGCAAGAGCCTGTGCCGCGGCGCGCGCGCGGGCTTGACGGCCATCCGCCAGGCGGCATAGGCCATTGGTAGCGCGCGGCCCGCCAATTGATCCAGCGCAAAAACCCGGCGGCGCGTCCATGCAACCCTTGGTGTCTTCCCGCGCCGCGCGGCACCGCCGCCGGCGGGCGGGAAGTCTTACCGAGGGCGATATGCAAGAGCATTGGCTGAAGCTGGCGGGCCGCAGGCTGGTCCCGGTGGTACAGGGCGGCATGGGCATCGGCGTCTCCGCGCACCGGCTGGCCGGCGCCGTGGCGAGCCAGAACGGCATGGGCACCATCGCCAGCATCGACCTGCGCCACCATCATCCCGACCTGCTGGCCGACACCGCCCGGTCGCGCGACAAGTCCCGCATCGAGGCCGCCAACCTGGTCGCGCTCGACCGCGAGATCCAGGGCGCGCGGCGGCTCGCGGGCGGGCGCGGCGCGATCGCGGTCAACGTCATGAAGGCGGTCGGCTCGCATGCCGCGCTGGTCCGGCAGGCCTGCGAGAGCGGCGCCGACGCCATCGTGATGGGCGCGGGCCTGCCGCTCGACCTGCCCGAACTCGCGGCCAGCCGCCCGGACATCGCGCTGATCCCCATCCTGTCGGACGCGCGCGGCATCGGCCTGGTGCTGCGCAAGTGGATGAAGAAGAACCGGCTGCCGGACGCCATCGTCGTCGAGCATCCGGCCCACGCCGGCGGCCACCTGGGCGCCGCGCGCATCGAGGATCTCGGCGAGCCGCGCTTTTCCTTCGCGCGCGTGCTGGCCGACTGCCGCGAGCTGTTCGCCACGCTGGGCCTGGCCTGGGGCAGCGTGCCGCTGATCCTCGCGGGCGGGATCAACAGCCACGCCAAGGTGCGCCACTGGCTCGGCGAGGGCGCCGCCGCGGTGCAGCTGGGCACGGCCTTCGCCGTCACCGAGGAAGGCGACGCGCACCCGGACTTCAAGGCGGTGCTGGCCGGCGCCCGCCCCGATCAGTTGTGCGAATTCACCAGCGTGGCCGGCCTGCCGGCGCGTGCCGTGCTGACGCCGTGGCTCAAGCGCTACCTGTCGCGCGAAACCGCGCTGCGCACCCGCGCCAAGGTGCGCGACTGCCTGGAGGGCTTCGATTGCCTGCAGGCGTGCGGCCTGCGCGACGGCATCGGCCGCATCGGCCAGTTCTGCATCGACCTCAAGCTGGCCCAGGCCATGCGCGGCGACGTGGAGCGCGGCCTGTTCTTCCGCGGCAGGGGCGCGCTGCCGTTCGGCGACGCCATCCGCCCGGTGCGCGAGCTGATGCGCTACCTGCTCACCGGCGAAATGCCCGCCGGCTTTACCGCGCCCGCCGCGCCCGCCATGCCGGCGGCGCCGGCCGGCCAGGCCCTGTAGCGGCCCGGCCAGTTCATCCATCCGGGTGCCGGCGCACCGCATGCCGGCCCCGCGCACCAGGAGCATCATGGGATTCCTCGACAACAAGCGCATCCTCGTCACCGGCGTGCTGTCGCCCCGCTCGATCGCCTACGGCATTGCCGCGGCCTGCCGGCGCGAAGGCGCCGAGCTGGCCTTTTCCTACGCCGGCGAACGGTTCCGGCAGCGCATCCAGGACATCGCCGGCGAGTTCGGCAGCGAGCTGGTGTTCGAATGCGACGTCGCCAGCGACGCCGCGATCGACGGCATGCTGGCGGCGCTGGCCGCGCGCTGGGGCACGCTGGACGGCCTGGTGCACGCCATCGGCTTCGCCCCGCGCGAGGCGATCTCGGGCGGCTTCCTCGACGGCCTCTCGCGCGAGAGCTTCCGCATCGCGCACGACATCTCCGCATACAGCTTTCCCGCGCTGGCCAAGGCCGCGCTGCCGCTGCTGTCGCCGCGGGCCTCGCTGCTGACCCTGTCGTACATCGGCGCGCAGCGCGCGATGCCGCACTACAACGTGATGGGGCCGGCAAAGGCGTCGCTGGAGGCCAGCGTGCGCTATCTCGCCGCCGCGCTCGGCGCGCGCGGCACGCGCGTCAACGCCATCTCCGCGGGGCCGATCCGCACGCTGGCTGCGGCCGGCATCAAGGACTTCGGGCTGATCCTGGAGTATGTGGAGCGGACCGCCGCCCTGCGCCGCAACGTGGACATCGGCGAAGTCGGCAACGTGGCGGCCTTCCTGCTGTCGGACCTCGCCAGCGGCATGACCGGGCAAGTGACCTACGTCGACGCGGGCTTCAAGGCGATGGCCTGCCCGCCGGGCGAATAGCGCCGCACAGCGCCCGACAGCGCCGGACGGCACCCAACGGCGCCGCCCACGCCGGCAGGCGTCACCCCGCCGCGCGGGAACGCAGGCGCAGCCCGTCCACGTCCAGCAGATGGATCTTGCCGCGCTCGAGCCGCAGCAGCCGCTCGCCGGCCAGCGTGCGCATCGCGCGCGACAGCGTCTCCGGCGACAGCCCCAGCTTGGACGCGATCACGCGCTGCGTGCACGCCAGCCAGGTCCGCCCGCTTTCGCCCGCCTGCTGCAGCAGGAACTCCGCGACCCGCTGCAGCGCGCAGCGCAGGCTCACCCCCTCGATGTCCCGCATCAGCGTGACCAGCCGCGCCGACAGGTTCCTGAGCAGGCGCGCCGACAGCTCCGGCGCGCGCGCGATCGCGCGCTGCATGGCGGCGGTGTCGATGCGGATCACGGCGCTGCGCGCCAGCGCCCGGCATTCCACCAGATAGGGCGCGTCGAGGAACATCACCGCCTCGCCGAACACCGCGCCGGGGCCGAACACCTCGATGGCCTTCTCGCGCCCGGGCATCACCGGCAAGGCGAGCTTGACCATGCCCTCCGCCACGATATGCAGGCCCTTGCACGGCTCGCCGCGCCCGAACAGCACGCCGCCCTTGGGCAGGCGGCACGAGCGCGCGGCCAGCGCGAGCTCGTCCAGCAGGGCCGGCTCGAGGCCGCGGAACAGCGGCAGCCGCGCGAGGCGGGCGGCCTCGGGCGCGTGGTCCGCGCCGGCGGCGGCGCCGAGCCCGTGCCAGTGCAGCGGGCTGGTGAACTGATTCAGCATGGTTTCCTCTCCGGATTGCCTTTGCGCGATGCCAGATGCCGGCCGGGCGGCCGCTCTTCGCGTGGGACGCGGACCGCACTCCCGTGCCTTCCTGGCCGGATTCTGGCACACTCCGGGCACGAAAAATTTATGTCACTGTGTGATATTTTCACAAAGTCGGACAGCCATCACCGCGCACGCATGCGTTCTTGATCTGGCGCAAATCGCCACCCGTTCCAGCCGTCAAAATGCGACTAGCCCCGACTGCGCCCATCCCTATTCCATATCGCAAACCACCCGCCCGGGGCCGCCACATGGTAGACCGCACGCCCCCCGATTCCTTCGCTCCCGCCGTGGAGCCGCCCATCCCCGCGCCGTCCGGCGAGCCCGCCATGCCGGGCCTGCGCCACCGCCTGTCGACGCGCATCGTCTCGCTCTCGCTGGGCGCGCTGCTGATCGTGCTGACCATGATTTCCGGCACGCTGTGGCTGTCCTGGCAGCTCGAAGGC
>NZ_AQPL01000464.1:0-2554 GCF_000395345.1 Cupriavidus sp. WS
ATTTCCGGCACGCTGTGGCTGTCCTGGCAGCTCGAAGGCGCGGGTGCCGCCATCAACGACGCCGGCAGCCTGCGCATGCGCGCCAACCGCGTCGCCATCGAGCTGGCCAGGGCGCGCGCCGGCGAAAACCATCGCCTCGACGCCGAGATCGGCGGCATGGACGACACCCTGGCGCGCCTGCACCACGGCGACCCGGCGCGCCCGCTGTTCCTGCCCAGCGCGCCGGCCATCCACGCGCAGCTCGAGCGGGTCACGCTCGACTGGAACCGCCGCATCAAGCCCGACGCCCTCGCCGACCTGGGCGCCGAGCCGGGACAGGCCAGCGCCTACCTGCCCGCGCTGTCCTCCTTCGTCGACCAGATCAACCTGCTGGTCAACATGATCGAGCAGGAAAACACCACCAAGACCACCCTGCTGCGGCTGTCGCAGGCCGGGCTGGCGGCGATGGCGTGCATGGGCACGGTGGCCGTCATCTACCTGCTCTACATCTGGATCATCCTGCCGGTGCTGCGCCTGCAGGACGGCCTGCAGCGCATGGCCGCGCGCGAGTTCTCGCTGCGCCTGCCGGTGGAGACGCGCGACGAGTTCGGCATGCTGGCCGGCGGCTTCAACCGGATGGCCGCCGAACTGCAGGGGCTGTACCAGGACCTGGAGGCGCGCGTGTCGCAGAAGACCGCGGAGCTGGCGCGGCACAACCGCGACCTCACCGCGCTCTACGACATGGCCGCCTTCCTCAACATGCCGAACGGCGCCGAGGCGCTCTGCCGCGGTTTCCTGCAGCGCGTGATGAAGCAGTTCGACGCCGACGGCGGCAGCGTGCGCATGATCGACGCCGAGCACAACCAGCTCCACCTGCTGGTGTCGGCCGGCCTCTCCGCGGAGCTCGAGGAGGCCGAGCACTGCATGCAGGCGGATGCGTGCTTCTGCGGCGAGGCCGCGAGCGAATCGGTGGTGCTGATCGAGGACCTCGGCAAGGGCGCGGCGCTGTCCGCCCGCCAGTTCACGCCCGGCACGCGCTTTCGCTGCGCCGGCGAGGGCCTGCCGGGGCTGGCCGTGTTCCGCATCGAGACCCAGCGCGCGGTGCTCGGCACGTTCTCCCTCCACTTCCGCCATCCGCTGCAGCTGCCCGCCTCCGACGTGCGCCTGCTGGAGACGTTCGGACAGCACATCGGCGTGGCGCTCGACCACCTGCACCTGTCGGAGACCGCGCGCCAGCTCGCCGTGGTGGAGGAGCGCAACCTCGTCGCGCAGGGCCTGCACGACAGCATCGCCCAGGGCCTGAACTACCTGAACCTGCAGGTGCAGCTGCTGCAGGACGCGGTCGCGCGCGGCGACGTGGACGAGACCCGCGCGCTGGTGCCGCTGCTGCGCTGCGGCGTCGAGGAAAGCTACCAGGACGTGCGCGAGCTCCTGCTCAACTTCCGCAGCAAGCTCGGGCACGGCGAGCTGCGGCAGGCGGTGGAAGACACGGTGGCGCGCTTCCGGCGCCAGAGCAGCACCGAGCTGGCGCTGGTGTTCAACGACGCCCAGGGCGGGCCGCCCCTGCAGCCGGAGCAGCAGTTGCAGGTGCTGTTCATCCTGCAGGAGGCCCTTTCCAATATCCGCAAGCACGCGCGCGCCGCCCACGCCAGCGTGATCGTGCGCAACGGCCGCGCGTTCAGCATGGTGGTGGAAGACGACGGCGAGGGCTTCGACCCCATGACGCCGGCCGGCGACGACCAGGCCCACGTGGGCCTGCACATCATGCGCGAGCGCGCCGCGCGGCTGGCCGCCAGCCTGCGCATCGTGGCCGCGCCGGGCACCGGCACGCGCGTGGAGCTCGTGCTGCCGCGCCAGGGCCCGGCCCAACCTCTTGAGTGAATACCATGACCATCCGCATCCTCCTGATAGACGACCACACCCTGTTCCGCTCGGGCGTGCGCGCGCTGCTCGCGCGCCAGACCGATTTCGAGATCGTCGACGAAGCGGCCGACGGCGTGGAAGGCGTCAAGCGGGCCAAGCAGCACCGGCCCGACGTGATCCTGCTGGACCTGAACATGCCGGGCCTGTCCGGGCTCGAAACCCTGAAATTCCTGGTGGAAGACCTGCCCGGCTGCGCCGTGGTCATGCTCACCGTGTCCGAGGAAGCCGAGGAGCTGGCCGCGGCGCTGCGCAGCGGCGCGCAGGGCTACCTGCTCAAGAACATCGAGGCGGAAACCCTGACCAGCGCCATCCGCCGCGCCGCGGCCGGCGAGGCGGTAATCTCGCCCGGCATGACGGAAAAGCTGGTCGCGCAGTTCCGCGCGCCCGCCCCGCAGCCCGCGGCGGCGGCCAGCGCCGGCGACAAGGCCCGCCTGACCTCGCGCGAGCACGAGATCGTGCGCGGCCTGGCGCGCGGCGAAAGCAACAAGGAGATCGCGCGCGAGCTGGGCGTGGCGGAAAGCACGGTCAAGATCCACGTGCAGAACATCCTCAAGAAGCTCAACCTGACCAGCCGCGTCCAGATCGCGGTCTACGCGGTCGAGCGCGGGCTGACCGCGCCCGGCTGACCCGGCCATGACCGAAACCGTCATCC
>NZ_AQPL01000465.1:0-17405 GCF_000395345.1 Cupriavidus sp. WS
CGCTCGCGGCGGTTGGAGGTGACCGCGCCGCCGGCGCCGCCGCCGACCGCGCCGCCGATCACCGCGCCGGTCGAGCCGCCGACCGCGCCGCCCACGGCCGCGCCGGCCACGCCGCCGAGCGCGCCGCCGAGGGCATTGTTCATATCGCCCGCGAATACCGGCAGCGCGGATGCCGCCAGGGCGATGGCCAGGGTGAAATGACGAACGGTGTGCCGAGACATGTTCTTCTTCCTTGAGTTGATCGTTTTCTTGACCGGTTCCGGTCTGCTTTGCCGCAAGTGTAGAGAGGTCGCCCCGCGCTTGCTGTAACCACGTGTAAGGCCCTGTAACCGCTGCAGAAAGGCAGAAGGGCCGCCTCGCGGCGGCCCTCCTCAGGCATCACTTCGACCGGCCCGCACCGCCCGCCCCGGCGGGCACGATGCGGCGCTTCAGCAGCACTTGCCCTGCCCCCCGCCGTAGCGCGCTTCCTGGCGCTCGCGGAAGAATTCCTCGTAGCTCATGGGCGCGCGGTCCGGGTGGATGCTTTCCATGTGCGCCACATAGGTCTGGTAGTCCGGCAGCCCCACCATCAGGCGCAGCGACTGGCCCAGGTAGCGGCCCACGGTGCCGAGTTGTTCGAGCATGGCGATTCTCCTTTGCGGTGCGCGGGCGGTGCCGGCGTACTCAGTGCTGCGCCGAGGCGGAAGCCGGCAGCGGCTCGAACGGCGTCTCGCGGTCGGTCGGGCGGCTCGCGGCGCGCGCGGCCAGCGCGGTCTTGAAGCCGTAGAACACGATCGACAGCACCACGAACATGAACAGCGCGCACAGCCCGGCGTCGAGGTAGTCGTTGAACACGATGCGGTGCATCTGCTCCATCGACTTGGCCGGCGCCAGCACCTTGCCCGCGGCGATGGCGTCGCTGAACTTGCCGGCGTGGGTCAGGAAGCTGACCTTGGGATCGGCGTCGAACAGCTTCTGCCAGCCGGCGGTCAGCGTGCAGATCAGCAGCCACACGGTCGGCACCAGCGTGACCCAGGCGTACTGGCCGCGCTTCATCTTGACCAGCACGCAGGTGCCCAGCACCAGCGCCACCGCGGCCAGCATCTGGTTGGAGATGCCGAACAGCGGCCACAGCGTGTTGATGCCGCCGAGCGGATCGACCACGCCCTGGTACAGGAAGTAGCCCCACGCCGCCACGCACAGCGCGGTGGCGATCAGGTTGGCCGGCAGCGAGTCGGTGCGGCGGAAGGCCGGCACGAAGCTGCCCAGCAGGTCCTGCAGCATGAAGCGCCCGGCGCGCGTGCCGGCGTCGACCGCGGTCAGGATGAACAGCGCCTCGAACAGGATGGCGAAGTGATACCAGAAGGCCATCATGGCCTGGCCGCCCACCACCTGGTGCAGGATGTGGGCGATGCCCACGGCCAGCGTGGGCGCGCCGCCGGCGCGCGAGATGATGGAGTTCTCGCCGACGTCCTTGGCGGTCTGGATCAGCACGTCCGGCGTGATGACGAAGCCCCAGCTCGACACCACCGACGCCACCGCTTCCGGCGAGGTGCCGATCACGGCCGCCGGGCTGTTCATGGCGAAGTACACGCCCGGCTCGATCACCGAGGCGGCCACCAGCGCCATGATGGCGACGAAGGACTCGGCCAGCATCGCGCCGTAGCCGATGAAGCGCATGTGCGACTCGTTCTCCAGCAGCTTGGGCGTGGTGCCCGAGGAGATCAGCGCGTGGAAGCCCGACACCGAGCCGCAGGCGATGGTGATGAACAGGAACGGGAACAGGTTGCCCGACCACACCGGCCCGCCGCCCTGCGCGAACTGCGTGAACGCCGGCATCTTCAACTCCGGCGCCACGATCAGGATGCCGATGGCCAGCGCGATGATGGTGCCGATCTTGAGGAAGGTCGAGAGGTAGTCGCGCGGCGCCAGCAGCAGCCACACCGGCAGCACCGCGGCGATGAAGCCGTAGACGATCAGCATCCACGTCAGCGCCTTGCCGTCGTAGGTGAACAGCGGCGCCAGCACGGCGCTTTCATGCACGTACTGGCCGCCGATGATGGCCAGCATCAGCAGCACGAAGCCGATCACCGACACCTCGCCGATGCGGCCCGGGCGGATGTAGCGCGTGTACAGGCCCATGAAGACGGCGATGGGAATCGTCACGCCCACGGTGAAGGTGCCCCACGGCGAGCCCGCCAGCGCCTTCACCACGATCAGCGCCAGCACCGCCAGGATGATGATCATGATCATGAAGCAGCCGAACAGCGCGATCATGCCGGGCACCGTGCCCATCTCGGACTTGATCAGGTCGCCCAGCGAGCGGCCGTCGCGGCGCGTGGAGATGAACAGCACCATGAAGTCCTGCACCGCGCCGGCGAACACCACGCCGGCCAGGATCCACAGCATGCCGGGCATGTAGCCCATCTGCGCGGCCAGCACCGGGCCGACCAGCGGGCCGGCGCCGGCGATGGCGGCGAAATGGTGGCCGAACAGCACCGCCTTGTTGGTCGGCACGTAGTCCAGGCCGTCGTTGTGGCGCCAGGCCGGCGTCATGCGCCGCGGGTCGAGCTGCATGACCTTGTCGGCGATGAACTTGCTGTAGTAGCGGTAGGCGATCAGGTAGATGCAGATCGCGGCGACCACGATCCACAGGGCACTGACGGCTTCGCCGCGAGACAGTGCAACGGTGGCGAAGGCGAAGGCGCCGAGCACGGCGACGGCCAGCCACACCAGGTGTTGCCCGATGCGATTCATGATGAGGGTCTCCTCAGACCATTTGTAGGAATGCCGGCGGCGGCAGGCCCGGCATGCATGGCGCGGCTGAGGCGTCCGGGTGGACGGCACGCCGGGGACGGCGGGCTGACGATGGATGGCGCGGTTGTCTCCTGCCAGGTTTTTCGTCGGCGCCCGGCAAGTCTCGCAAGCTCCGGATCTGGTCGTCGCAGGCGGGCGATGCCGCCGGCAGATCCTCCGATCGCCCGCCGCACCCGCTGCGCAGGACGCATGCGTGGGGGCTGGGGGCAGCCGTCGCGCGTCCGGCGTGTAGTATTGACACCCGTTACTGGCGGCACAAGCGCGGAACTACGCAGCGGGGCTGCGTGGTACTACGCAGATCCACGGCCGGATGCCGCTTGCGCGGCATCCGTGTTTACCCCGGTACATGGCCGCGAGGCCGTCCAGGCACCTCCCAAGCATTGCCCCGGCACCGATGAAACTCCGTCAGAAGATCCTCCTGCTGGCCGTCGCGCCGCTGGCCGTCGCCATGTTCGGCATCGCGCTGGCGGTGCGCTACCAGGCCACCGAGCTGGCCCGCCACGAGCGCGCGCTGGTCGAGGCCGCCTACCTGCAGAGCAAGGAAACCGAGCTGCGCCACTACGTCGAGCTGGCGCAGAGCGCGATCGCGCCGATGGTGCGCTCGGGCCGCAACGACGCCGCCACGCGCGACGCCGCCATGCAGGCGCTGGCGCGCCTGGACTACGGCCCCGACGGCTATTTCTTCCTCTACGACATGCAGGGCCGCAACCTGATGCACCCGCGCCAGCCCGAGCTGGTCGGGCAGGACCTGTGGAGCCTGCGCGATCCCAAGGGCGAGCCCACCATCCAGCAGCTGATCGCCGCCGCGCGCGCCGGCGGCGGCTCGGTGCGCTACATGTGGAAGAAGCCGTCCTCGCAGCAGATGGCGCCCAAGCTCGGCTACGTGGTCGGGGTGCCGCAGTGGAACTGGATGCTCGGCACCGGCATCTACCTGGATGACGTCGAGCGCACGCTGCGCCAGCTCGACGCGCGCGCCGAGACCGACATCCGCGAGACGATGGCGTGGATCGGCGTGATCGCCGGCATCAGCATCCTGCTGGTGGCCGCCAGCGGGCTGGCCCTCAACGTGAGCGAGCACCGCGAGGCCGACGCCAAGCTGCGCCAGCTCGCGCAGCGCGTGGTGCAGTCGCAGGAAGACGAGCGCGCGCGGCTGTCGCGCGAGCTGCACGACGGCATCAGCCAGCTGCTGGTGTCGGTCAAGCTGCTGCTGGAAACCGCCGCCAACCGCCTGCGCCTGGCGCCCGGCGACGGCGCCACCGTGGCGCCCGTGCTCGGCACGGCGCTCGGGCGCCTGGACACCGTGTTCAACGAAGTGCGGCGCGTGGCGCGCAACCTGCGCCCGGCCCTGCTCGACGACCTCGGCCTCTATGCCGCGCTGGAGCACCTCGCGCGCGAGATGCAGGACGGCAGCGGCCTGCGCATCGCCGTCACGCGCACCGGTAAGCCGCGCGAGCTGCCCGACGAGCAGGCCACCGCGCTGTTCCGCATCGCCCAGGAGGCGCTGACCAATGTGGAGCGCCATGCGCACGCGCGCCACGTGGCGCTGGCGCTGGACTTCGACGCCGACGCCACTCGCCTCACGGTGCAGGACGACGGCGCCGGCTTCGACGTGGCGCGCATGCAGCACGACCCCAAGCGCGGCATCGGCCTGCGCAACCTCGGCGAGCGCGTGGCCGCGCTGGGCGGGGAGTTCGAGATCGAGTCCCGCGCGGGCGCCACCCGTTTGCGCGCCGCCGTGCCGGTGGTACGCTCGGCCCCGCCACCCCGGGACGTACCAGGAAAGACCGCATCATGAGCCAAGCCCCCGCCCGCATCCTGCTGATCGACGATCACGCGCTGGTGCGCGATGGCATGCGCATGCGGCTCGGCCTGCAGCCCGAGCTGACCGTGGTCGGCGAGGCCGACGACGGCGAGGCCGCGCTGGCCTGGCTGGCGCAGGCCGGACCCGAGCAGATGCCCGAGCTGGTCATCACCGACATCGGCATGCGCGGCATGGGCGGCATCGCGCTGGCCGCCGCGCTGCACGACGACTACCCGGAAATCGCCGTGCTGATGGTGTCGATGCACGACAACCTCGAATACGTGCGCCAGGCCATCCGCGCCGGCGCGCGCGGCTACGTGCTCAAGGACGCGCCGGCCGACGAGCTGATGGCGGCCATCGGCGCGGTGCTGGCCGGGCGCGTCTTCTACAGCGCCCGCATCGCCCGCCGCATGGCCGAGGAGTCGCCGTCCGCCGGGCCGCTCGACGCGCTCACGCCGCGCGAGCGCGACATCCTCAACTGCATCGGCCGCGGGCAGGCCAACAAGGACATCGCCGCCGCGCTCGGCGTGTCGGTGCGCACCATCGAGACGCACCGCCTGAACCTGCGCCGCAAGCTCGGCATCGAAGGCCGCGCCGAGCTGGTCAAGTACGCGGTGGAGCAGCTCGACGCCGGCGGCGGCAACCCGGCGTAGACGACCGGCGCGGTGCCGGCCGCCGGCTCATGTTGCCGTTTGCGTCGCTCAGGCCGCGAGGCGCCTGGCCAGCGCCTCCTTGGCCTCGATCAGCGCCTGCGGCAGGTGGTGCCGCAGTTGCGTGAACAGCGCGTCATGCAGCGCCAGCTCCTGCTGCCACGCGGCATGGTCGATCGACGTGACCTGCTCGAACTGCGCCTCGCTGAAGGCGAGGCCGTTCCAGTTCAGGTCGCCGTAGCGCGGCGAGGTGCCGAACACGTGCTCGGCGCCCTGGCCGCGCCCTTCCACGCGGTCGATCATCCACGACAGCACGCGCATGTTCTCGCCGAAGCCCGGCCACACGAAGTTGCCGTCGGCGTCCTTGCGGAACCAGTTCACGCAGTAGATCTTCGGCAGGCGGGCGCCGGCGGCCTCGAGCTTCTTGCCCAGCGCCAGCCAGTGGCCGAAGTAGTCGCTCATGTTGTAGCCGCAGAACGGCAGCATGGCGAACGGGTCGCGGCGCACCACGCCCTGCTGGCCGGCGGCCGCGGCGGTGGTTTCCGAGCCCATCGTGGCGGCCATGTAGACGCCCTCGGTCCAGTTGCGCGCCTCGGTCACGAGCGGCACCGTGGTCGAGCGGCGGCCGCCGAAGATGAAGGCGTCGATGGCCACGCCGGCGGGGTTGTCCCAGTTCTCGTCGATCGACGGGCACTGCACGGCCGGCGCGGTGAAGCGCGCGTTCGGGTGCGCCGCCTTGGCGCCGGTGGCCCTGGCGATCTCCGGGGTCCAGTCCTTGCCCTGCCAGTCGATCAGATGGGCCGGCGCTTCCTTGCTCATGCCTTCCCACCACACGTCGCCGTCGTCGGTCAGCGCCACGTTGGTGAAGATGACGTTTTCCTTGAGCGTCGCCATCGCGTTGTAGTTGGTCTTCTCGCTCGTGCCCGGGGCCACGCCGAAGTAGCCGGCTTCCGGGTTGATGGCGTACAGGCGGCCGTCCTGGCCCGGCTTGATCCAGGCGATGTCGTCGCCGATGGTGGTGACCTTCCAGCCCTCGAAGCCCTTGGGCGGGATCAGCATGGCGAAGTTGGTCTTGCCGCAGGCCGACGGGAACGCCGCCGCGACGTGGTACTTCTTGCCCTCGGGCGAGGTCACGCCGAGGATCAGCATGTGCTCGGCCAGCCAGCCTTCGTCGCGGCCCATCGTCGAGGCGATCCGCAGCGCGAAGCACTTCTTGCCCAGCAGCGCGTTGCCGCCGTAGCCCGAGCCATAGGACCAGATCTCGCGCGTTTCCGGGAAATGGACGATGTACTTGGTGGTGTTGCAGGGCCACGGCACGTCCTTCTCGCCGGCGGCCAGCGGCTTGCCCACGCTGTGCACGCACGGCACGAACGCGCCGTCGGCGCCGAGCACGTCGTACACCGCGCGGCCCATGCGGGTCATGATGCGCATGTTGGCGACCACGTAGGGCGAATCGGACAGCTCCACGCCGATGTGGGCGATCGGCGAGCCCAGCGGGCCCATCGAGAACGGCACCACGTACAGCGTGCGCCCGCGCATGCAGCCGTCGAACAGGCCGCCCAGCGTCTGGCGCATCTCGGCCGGGGCGGTCCAGTTGTTGGTGGCGCCGGCGTCTTCCTGCTTCTGCGAGCAGATGAAGGTGCGGTCCTCCACGCGCGCCACGTCCGACGGGTCGGACAGCGCCAGGAAGGAATTCTTGCGCCTGGCGGGGTTCAGGCGCTTCATGGTGCCGGCGGCGACCATCTGCTCGCACAGGCGGTCGTATTCCTCCTGCGAGCCGTCGCACCAGTGGATGTGGTCGGGTTTGGTCAGCGCGGCGATCTCGGCGACCCAGGCGATCAGCTTCTGGTGCCGGATCCAGGCCGGGACGTTGAGTGCGGGCGTGCCCTGCATGGTGGGGTGGTTCATACAGCTTGCTCCAAGGCAAAAAAGAATTCTTTGCAAAGCCCGGGCCCCGCCTGCGCGCCTTCCGCGTCTCTCGCGCTTTCCGCGCCTTCGCGCTCCTCGCGCTCTTTGCGGCGCCCTTTGTGTCTTCCGCGTCCCTCGCGCCTTCCATGCCACATGGCCGGCGGCAGCCCATGCAGGGCAGACCGCCGCGTCCGGGCGCGGGTTCCGCGCCGCGGCGGCATTGCCGGCATCGGCGGCGCGCCGGCACCCGTCACATCCCGTTACAACTCCACGGCCGTCCGGGCCGCGGAAAAGGCCGCGAAAGATCGCGGCAGGCCCCGCGGCTGCGCTACAGTTGCGCTTTGCCCGCGGCAGGCTTTGTCCGGCGCGGTCCGGAAGGCGGGAGCAGGGCTCGACCGGCAATCCGCACACTGCATCGGAGCCGGCAAGGATACCATTGCACCGCGCCGCTGTTTTTTGCTCCGCAGCAATGCCGGCGCCTTGCCGCGGCGCGGCGCCGGACTGTCCGGCAGCGCACATTTGCCGCTCGCCAAAGTGGCTGCGCCGCACGCCGGGGCGGCTGCGGCGGCGCGCCGCAGGTGCTAAAACCATACCGTGGATGCGCGCGCCGGTCTGTGGGCGCGCGCACCTTAGCCATTGCCAAAATAGAGTTGCCGATGAAGATTGCCGTACTCGACGATTACCAGGATGCGGTTCGCAAGCTGTCCTGCTTCAGCCTGCTCGACGGGCATGACGTCAAGGTGTTCAACAACACCGTCAAGGGCGTGGGCCAGCTCGCGGCGCGGCTGTCGGACGTGGAGGCCGTGGTGCTGATCCGCGAGCGCTCGCGCATCACCCGCCAGCTGCTGGAGAAGCTGCCCAAGCTCAAGATCATCAGCCAGACCGGGCGCGCCGGCGGGCACATCGACATCGAGGCGTGCACCGAGCGTGGCGTGGCGGTGCTCGAAGGCGCCGGCTCGCCGGTGGCGCCGGCCGAGCTCACCTGGGCGCTGATCATGGCGGCCCAGCGCCGCATTCCCCAGTACGTGGCCAGCCTCAAGCACGGCGCCTGGCAGCAGTCCGGGCTCAAGTCCACCACCATGCCGCCCAACTTCGGCCTGGGCCAGGTGCTGCGCGGGCAGACCCTGGGCATCTGGGGCTACGGCAAGATCGGCAAGCTGCTGGCCGGCTACGGCCGCGCGTTCGGCATGAACGTGCTGGTGTGGGGCCGCGAGAACTCGCAGAAAAGCGCGCGCGAGGACGGCCTGGCCGTCGCCGGGTCGCAGGAGCAACTGTTCGCCGACAGCGACGTGCTGTCGCTGCACCTGCGCCTGAACGACGAGACCCGCGGGCTGGTCAAGCTGGCCGACCTGACCCGCATGAAGCCGACCGCGCTGTTCGTCAATACCAGCCGCGCCGAGCTGGTCGAGGAAAACGCCCTGCTGACCGCGCTCAACCGCGGCCGTCCCGGCATGGCGGCGGTCGACGTGTTCGAGTCCGAGCCGATCCTGCAGGGCCACGCGCTGCTGCGCATGGAAAACTGCATCTGCACGCCGCACCTGGGCTACGTGGAGCGCGAGAGCTACGAGCTGTATTTCCGCATCGCCTTCCAGAACATCCTCGACGTGCTGGCCGGCCAGCACGACAGCATCGCCAATCCCAAGGCGCTCACGCCCGCGCTGTCGCGCTGAGGCGTGCCGCGGGGCGGCGTGGCCGCCCCGTTTTTCTTCCCGGCTTCATTCGCGTTGCGTACCGGCAAGCTCTCGGCCGAGGCTTGCGGGCTCATGCCTGCGTGCCAACCAGCCCGCGCGAGTGCGCGACCTTCGCGCCGATGTGGTTCCAGGTCGAGGGCCTGATCGGCATGTCCCGCGCGGCGTGCGGGAAGTGTTCCGCGGCCTCGCACACCTGGTCGAGGACGGCCACGGCTTCGTTCTTCCTGAGACCGGCCTTCGACGCCAGGTCGGTCAGGTGCGATCGCCCGATGCGCAGTGCTTCGCCGCAGACATCCATCTGGTGGTAGCCGCCCGGCCCCTCGTTGAACGTGAGGTCGTATCCCGGCGCGACACGCCACCTGCCATCGCGGCGCATCAGGAATGACAGGTTTTTCGCGTGGTCGTCCCGGTTGTGAAAGACCACGTTGAACACGCAGCGCCGGTACATGCCGAGGACTTCGCGCTCGTCGGCCGTCAGCAGGCGCGTGAGCCTGAGCACGGACAGGTAGTCGAGCGCCGGGTGCCGGAAGTCGGCATGTGCCAGACCGGAAACCGTATGCACCGGGACGCGCATTCCATCTTCGCGGTCGAAGCGTTCGATGCCGAACGCGGTCAGGTCCTTGGCAAGGGCGAAGAAGTGCGTCGCCGGCATCGGGATGCCGGACCGCCGGGCCATGTCCGCATAGACGTGTTCGATCGCGCAGACCTCCGGGTCCTCGTTCTGTCCGGGGAACTTGACGAGCCACGGCGTGCCCGGCCCGTCCTCCGATCGCGAAGCGACGCCGCTGGTCCAGTCGAGGTTCACGCGGACCTTCGGGCGGGCGCCCTGCGGCGAGCCGCCCATCAGCGCGAGATCGCGCAGCATGCCCTCGCTGTCGCCGGACAGGACGCCGCGCACGCTGTTGGCGACCTCGAGCAGATCGACGTCGCGTTTTTCAAGCTCGCGCGGCGACGGCGGCTCGAATGCCAGCGCGCCCATTGCATCCTCTCCGATGAAGGCGAGCCGGTCGAGCGGCGAGACCGTGGCAATATCGATGCCGTTCCTGCGGAAGAGCCGGTCCATCACCAGCAGGCCCCAGCCGTCCGGCAGCGCGTCGCTCACGAGACCCGGCAGGCGTTGCTGGTGCTGCGGAAAATCGCGATACGCGTCGCGGGAGAGCGGCAGGTTGTAGGGCGACAGTTCGAGCCCGCGAGCCAGTGCCTCCGGGGTGTACTGAAACAGCAGATCGCGTCCGTCGTCGGCCAGTCGCGCCAGCGGGAAGCGTTCGCCCCAGCCGGCATACATCACGGTCAGCTTCCTCATGCCTCATCCTTTCTTGCGGCCGGCGCGGCGGCGCGAGTGGCTGGCGGCTTCCATCTGCTCGATGCTTGCCGGGCGCGTGACGAACACCGGCTCGAGCTGCTGGACGACCCCCAGCGTGGTGGCCACGCGCAGCAGGACCTCGACGGTGACGAGCCCGGTGCGCTCGAGATTGCGCAGGGCGCCAAGCGAGACACCGGCCCGCGCGGCCGTCTCCGCCTGCGACTGATTCAGGGACAGGCGGCGTGCCCGCAGGCGCTGCCCGAGTTCGCCCGCGACCTCCTGGGGTGTGGCCAGCTTAAAGAGCATTGATATGGCTGTTATGCGAGAAAATATTTGATAACTGTCATTGTAATGGCTGATATATGAAAATCAACCGGCACCCGGCAAGATGCCGCATCGGTACGTAACGCGAACAGCGCTTTTTCTCTCCCCTCCTCCCTCCCCCTTTTGTTTTCCCTGCTTGTGCCCCGGCCGCCACGCCGAAACGCGAACCGGGCAAACCCGCTACACTCGCCGCACCGCGCGGCCCGGGTGACGCGCGGGCCGCGTTTCCGTCCGCCCTTCCCCTGTCCCCTCGTGGCGCCTCGCGGCGCCGGCCGCAATGGATCCCAGGCTCCTGACGCTGTGCTTCGGCAATTTCGTCATCGGCACCGGCGCGATGATCGTCACCGGCATGCTCAACCACATCGCCGGCGACTTCGGCCTGGGCGCGGCCACGGCCGGGCAGCTGATCTCGGTGTTCGCGCTGGCCACCTGCGTGGGCGCGCCGCTGTTCGCCACGCTCGGCTCGCGCATCGACCGCCGCGTGCTGCTGGCCGGCGCGCTGCTGGTGTACGCCGCCATGCACCTGGCCGCGGCGCTGGCGCCGGGCTTCGCCAGCCTGATGGCGATCCGCTTCGCCACCGCCGTGGGCGCGGCCATCTACACGCCGCAGGCGGCCGCCACGCTGCCGCTGCTGGTCAACGCGCACACGCGCGGGCGCGCCATCAGCTTCGTGTTCCTGGGCTGGAGCGTGGCCAGCGTGGTCGGCGTGCCGCTGGGCACGTGGATCGCCAGCACGGCGGGCTGGCGCTTCAGCATGGCGCTGGTGGGCGTGATGGCGCTGGCCGCGGCGCTGGCGGTGTGGCGCGTGCTGCCGCCGCGGCTGTACGTGGCGCCGGTCGGCCGCGCCGCCTGGGGCGCGGTGCTGCGGCACACGCCGATGGTGCTGGTGGTGGCCACCACCATGATCCAGTCGGCCGGCATGTTCACGCTGTTTACGTATATCGCGCCGCTGCTGCGCGACGTGCACGGCATCAGCGGCGCCGCGCTGAGCCTGATGTTCCTCGCCTACGGCGCCTGCGGCGTGGCCGGCAACGTGCTGGCCGCCGCGCGCATGGACCGCGCCACGCCCGCGCGCATCGTCCAGCTGGCCATGCTGACCTCGCTGGCGGCCATGCTGCTGTGGCCGCTGGCCGCGATCGGGCCGGTGGCGCTGGTGCTGATCTTCATGCTGTGGGGCGTGGGCGGCTTCGCCACCAACAGCGCGCAGCAGGCGCGGCTGGTGGCGCTGGCGCCGGAACGGGCCTCGGCCTCGATCTCGCTCAATTCTTCCTCGATCTACCTCGGCCAGGCGCTCGGCGCCATGGGCGGCGCGGCGATCTACGCCACCGCCGGCGCCGACGCCCTGCACTGGGGCGCCGCCGCGCTGATGCTGCTGGCGCTGGCCGTGTCGCAGCGCGCGCGGGCGCTGGGCTGCCGCTGGGGCGCCGCGCGGCAGGCCTGAGCCGGACCTGAGCCGGACATACCCCGTGGTATCCCCCGGATTGCCGTCCCGCCCGCTTTTCCGCCTGCGCATGGGCCGGCATCGACAACATGCTGCCGGAATGTGTCGCCATGTCATGCTTTTCTGCTAATGTTTGGCTTTCGATACAAGTACGGATAAGCTGGAGCGAACAGGTCTCGGCGGTGCGCTGTAATACGTTGTAATGATCCGGCATGCCAAGTCGCTAGCCGCCGACGGTCCCGATCCTGTACTAGTAGCGGTTTTGTCGCGAGGCGGCATCGGTTCCAAGAAGCCGGGTCGTCGGGGAGCGGCGCGTGACGCGCGCACTGTAAGAGAGACCTCACATGAAAACGAATGGCATCGACCAGGCCAAGGGCTTTGTCGACGGTAAGTGGAGCCCGGCCACGGGCACCGGCAAGGGCCGGGTCTCCCCGTGGCTGCTGCTCGCGGTCCTGGCCGTGCTGGTGGCCGGCGGCTGGTATGGCTGGCGCATCTTGATGGCGCCGAAACCCGCCGCCAAGGCGCCGGCCGCGGTGGTGGTCAGCACGGCCGTGGTCCAGCAGGGCGACGTGCCGCTGCAGGTGAGCGCCAACGGAACGGTCAGCGCGCTGTCCACCGTGGAGGTGCGCCCGCAGGTCTCGAGCACGGTGCGCGCCGTGCATATCAAGGAAGGCCAGTCGGTCAAGCCGGGCGATCTGCTGTTCACGCTGGACACGCGCATGGACGAGGCCAACCTCGCCAAGTCGCAGGCCCAGCTGCTGCGCGACCAGGCCGACCTCGCCGACGCGCGCCGCACGCTGGCGCGCAGCCAGGAGTTGCTCGAGCGCAACTTCATCTCCAAGAGCGCGGTGGACACGGCGCAGGCCAAGGTCGACGGTTTCGAGGCCACCATCCGCGCCGACCAGGCCGCCATCGAGGCCAGCCGCGTGGCGGTCAGCTACGGCGCCATCCGCGCCACCATCGCCGGGCGCACCGGCGTGATCAACATGTTCCCCGGCTCGCTGGTGACGCCCACCAGCGCGCTGCCGCTGGTCACGATCGCGCAGATCCAGCCCATCGCCGTCACCTTCACGCTGCCCGAGCGCCAGCTCGCGGCGCTGCGCGAGGCGCTGCACGCCGGCCCGGTCGCCGTCACCGCCATGCCCAACGACGGCAGCAAGACCCCGGTGACGGGCAAGATCAGCTTCGTGGACAACTCGGTCGACCCGCAGTACGGCAGCATCCGCATCAAGGCGCAGTTCGACAACGAGGAGCAGCGCCTGTGGCCGGGCACCTACGCCAACGTGGACGCCGTGGTGCAGACCCTCAAGGGCGCGCTGTCGGTGCCGCCGCAGGCGGTCGTGACCGGCCCGGAAGGCCGCTTCGTCTACGTCGTGCAGGCCGACAACCGCGTCAAGCCGGTGCCGGTCAAGGTGCAGATCTCGACCGCCAGCGCCGCCGTCATCGACGGCGTGCAGCCGGGCGCGCGCGTGGTGGTGGAAGGCGCGCAGAACCTGCGCGCGGGCAGCCTGGTGCGCGAAGCCCCGCCGGCCGCCCGGGGCGCCGCCAGCGCCCCGGCCGCCGACGCCAAGCCTTGAAGTCCAGAGCCCCCAAGCCATGAACCTGTCCGAGCTCTGTATCCGCCGTCCGGTGATGACGGTGCTGCTGTGCCTTGCGGTGATCGTCACCGGCATCGCGCTCTACCCCACCATCCCGATCGCCGCGCTGCCGTCGTTCAACTCGCCGGTGATCCAGGTCACCGCCACGCTGCCCGGGGCCAGTCCCGAGACCATGGCGGCCTCGGTGGCGATCCAGCTGGAAAAGCAGTTCGCCACCATTCCCGGCGTGTCGGTGATCAGCTCGTCGAACACGCTCGGCAACTCCAGCATCACCATCGAGTTCAACAACGACCGCGACATCGACGCCGCCGCCGTGGACGTGCAGGCCGCGCTGTTCCGCGCGCAGCGCTCGCTGCCGATCGAGATGACGGTGCCGCCGTCGTACCGCAAGGTCAACCCGGCCGACGCGCCGGTGCTGCTGCTGGCGATCAACTCGCCGGCGCTGAGCCTGGCCGAGCTCAATGCGTTCGGCGACAACCTGATCTCGCCCACGCTGGCCACGCTGCCCGGCGTGGCGCAGGTGCAGGTCAACGGCCAGAAGCGCTTCGCGGTGCGCGTGCGCGCCCACCCGGACGCGCTCTCCGCGCGCGGCCTCACGCTCGACGAGCTGGCCACCGCGCTGAACCGCGCCAACGCCAACACCCCGGTCGGCACGCTCGACGGCGCGCGCCAGACGCTCACCATCCAGGCCAACCGCCAGCTCGCCAGCGCCGACGCCTTCCGCAACATCATCGTGGCCAGCCAGCCCAGCGGCGCGCTGGTGCGGCTGTCCGACGTGGCCGAGGTCGAGGACAGCGTCGAGACCATCAAGACCGGCAGCTGGCTCAACAACGAGCGCTCCATCGTGCTGGCCGTGCTGCGCCAGCCGGACGCCAACACGGTGGCGGTGGTGGACGCTATCAAGGCCACGCTGCCGCGCCTGATCCAGCAGATGCCGGCCTCGGTCAGCGTCAGCGTGGTCAACGACCGCTCGGTGTCGGTCCGCGAGTCGATCCACGACGTGCAGTTCACGCTGGCGCTGACCGTGGCGCTGGTGGTGATGGTGATCTTCCTGTTCCTGCGCCGCGCCGCCGCCACGCTGATTCCCACCGTGTCGCTGCCGATCTCGCTGATCGGCACGGTGGCGCTGATGAAGGTGTTCGGCTACAGCCTGGACAACGTCTCGCTGCTGGCCATCACGCTCGCTGTGGGCCTGGTGGTGGACGACGCCATCGTGATGCTGGAAAACATCGTGCGCCACATCGAGGAAGGCGTGCCGCCGCTGCGCGCCGCGCTGATCGGCTCGCGCGAGATGGGCTTCACCATCCTGTCGATCTCGATCTCGCTGATCGCGGTGTTCATCCCGATCTTCTTCATGCCGGGCGTGATCGGCCTGCTGTTCCACGAGTTCGCCGCGGTGGTGTCGCTGTCGATCCTGGTCTCGGCGCTGGTGTCGCTCACGCTGATCCCGATGCTGTGCGCGCGCTTCCTCTCGGCCGAGAACGTGCCCATCGACGAGTCGCAGCACACCTACGGCGACCACGCCGGGCAGGCGGCGCACGCGCCCGCCGCGGCGCAGAAGCAGACCATCGGCCTGCGCTCCACGCAGTGGTTCGAGGACCTGTTCGAGTTCACGCTGCACCGCTACGCGCGCGGGCTGGACTGGTGCCTGGCGCACCGCAAGTCGGTGCTGGCGGTGGCCGGCCTGACCTTCGTGCTGACCGCGGTGCTGTTCGCGACCATTCCCAAGGGCTTCTTCCCCGAGGAAGACATCGGCCAGATCCAGGTCAACGCCGAAGGCCCGCAGGACATCTCGTTCGACGCGATGGCCGAGCGCCTGCGCGACGCCGCCGAGCGCATGCGCAAGAACCCCGCGGTGCGCAGCGTGGTGGTGACGATCGGCGGCGGCAACTCGCCGGCCATCAACACCGGCCGCATGTTCGTCGAGCTCCAGCCGCACGGCCAGCGCCCGCGCATGTCCAAAGTGGTCGAGTCGCTGCGCCACGACGTGTCCGGCATTCCCGGGCTGGCGGTCTATTTCTCGCCGGTGCAGAACCTGCGCCTGGGCGGGCGCCAGAGCAAGAGCCGCTACCAGTACACGCTGCAAAGCGTGAAGGCCGGCCAGTTGCAGGAATACTCGGACAAGCTGATGGCCAGGATGCGCGCCGACCCCGTGTTCCGCGACGTCACCAGCGACTCGCAGCAATCCGGCCTGGAAGCGCAGCTCTCCATCGACCGCGACAAGGCCAACGCGCTCGGCGTGCAGATCCAGGACGTGCGCCAGGCGCTGTACTCCGCGTTCGGCGAGCGCCAGGTCTCGACCATCTACACGCCGATCGACAACTACTACGTGATCCTCACCGCGGCCGACATCGACCGCGCCGACGAGACCGCGTTCTCCAAGCTCTACGTGCGCAGCAAGACTGGGCAGATGGTGCCGGTCTCGGCCTTCTCCACCACCGAGCGCCGGGTCGGCCCGATCGCCGTGAACCACCAGGGCCAGCTGCCCTCGGTGACGGTGTCGTTCAACCTCGCGCCGGGCGCGGCGCTGGGCGCGGCCTCGTCCAAGATCGACACCTACCGGCAGGAGATCGACATGCCGACCTCGATCTTCACGAGCTGGGGCGGCGACGCCGCGGTGTTCCAGTCCTCGCAGGCCACCCAGGTGCTGCTGCTGGTGGCCGCCATCGCGGTGATCTACACGCTGCTGGGCGTGCTGTACGAAAGCTACATCCACCCGCTCACCATCCTGGCCGGCCTGCCGTCGGCGGCGGTGGGCGCGCTGCTCACGCTGTTCATCTTCAACGTGGAGCTGTCGCTGATCGCCACCATCGGCGTGCTGATGCTGATCGGCATCGTCAAGAAGAACGCCATCATGATGATCGACTTCGCGCTGGCGGCGCAGCGCGAGCAGGGCATGGCGCCCGCGCGCGCGATCCGGCAGGCCTGCCTGCTGCGCTTCCGCCCGATCATGATGACCACCTTCGCCGCCGTGGCCGGCGCGCTGCCGCTGGCGCTGGGCCTGGGCGCCGGCGCCGAGCTGCGCCAGCCGCTGGGCCTGGCGGTGGTGGGCGGGCTGCTGTTCTCGCAGGTCATCACGCTGTTCATCACGCCGGTGATCTACCTCGCGCTGGACCGCTTCTCGGGCACCGGGCCGCTGCAGATCGACTCGGAAGGCAACCGCCTGCCGGAACTGGTCGGCGGGGAGGCGGCCGGCGCCAGCCACTGAGCGGGCCGACGCCACGGCGCGAGCCGGGAGAAGACAGGGGCGGTGCCGGGTCAGCCGGCGCCGCCCTTTTCGTTTGCGCCGGCCGGCGCGCGCGGGGCGAGGTGCGCAGCGCGCCGCCCGCAACTGGGCAATAATGGTCGCCATGCGCGCCAGCCACCACATGAAAAATCCGGACTTCCCCGCCATGCAGACACGTCACCGCCTTGCTTGCCGGCCTGCCGGCCGCCGCGCCGGACTGGCGCTCGCCGCCGCCCTCCTCGCTGCCTTCCTCGCCGCGCTGGCGGGCTGCGCGGGCACGCCGCCGGCCACCGTGGCGGGCGACGTCGCGCACCAGTTCACCGGCAAGACCTACGTGCTGCTCGGTGAAGTGCACGACAACGCCGACGGCCAGAAGCGCCGCCTGCTGGCGCTGTCGAGCGCGCTCGCCGCCGGCTGGCGGCCCGCCATCGCGATGGAGCAGTTCGACCGCGAGCGCCAGCCCGACATCGACCGCGCCCGCCGCGAGCGCCCCGGCGACGCCGCCTACGTGGTCGCGCAGGCCGGCGGCAAGGGCTGGCAATGGGAGCTGTACACGCCGGTGGTGGCGCTCGCGCTGCAATACGACCTGCCGCTGGTGGCGGCCAACCTGTCGCGCGCCGATGCCGGCAGGATCGTGCGCGGCGGGCTCGACGGCGTGTTCGAGCCG
>NZ_AQPL01000466.1:0-3081 GCF_000395345.1 Cupriavidus sp. WS
CTCGACGGCGTGTTCGAGCCGGCCGAGCGCCAGCGCCTGGGCCTGGCCGCGCCGCTGCCCGCCGACGTGGTCAGCGAGCAGACCGCCGTGCTCGACCGCGGCCACTGCGGCAATTTCCCCAAGGCCATGCTGCCCGGCATGCTCGACGCGCAGGCCGCGCGCGATGCCGTGATGGCCGCCGCCATGCGCGCCTATGCGGACCGCGGCGCCGTGCTGATCGCCGGCAACGGCCACGTGCGCCGCGACGTGGGCGCGCCGCGCTGGCTCGCGGCCGAGCCGGGCAAGATCTACAGCGTGGGCTACCTGGAACAGGCCGGCGCCGGCGAGGTGGGCGAGTACGACCGCGTGGTGCTGGTGCCGGCGCGCAAGCGGCCGGACCCGTGCCAGGACGCCCGGCCCGGCGCGGGCACCGCGCCGGCCGGCATGGGCTGAGGTGCGCGCGGCGCGGGCCCGCCTAAGCGAACAACTCTTCCGCCACGGTCGGGTGCAGTTGCACCGTGGTGCGCAGGTGCGACAGCTTCACGCCGAGGCGCAGCGCCACCGCCAGCGTCTGGATGATCTCCGGCGCGGCGTTGTCCATCATGTGCGCGCCCAGCACGCGGCCGCTGCGCGCGTTGACCACCAGCTTCACCATCGACGCCTGCCCGCTGCCGGCGAAGCGGTTCTCCAGCGAGACGAAGCGGCGCACCACGCTTTCCACGCGCTCGGCCTTGCCGGCGGCCGCGATGGCCTCGTGCTCGGTCAGGCCGACGCTGCCGATGGCGGGCTCGCAGAAGACCGCGGTCGGCACCACGTCGAAGTCGGCGCGCTCGCCGCGCCGGCCGAACAGGCGGTCGGCCAGCCAGCGGCCCTGGGCGCTGGCCACCGGCGTGAGGTGCAGGCCGTCGATGGCGTCGCCGACGGCGTGGATGGAGCGCACCCGGCTGCGGAACGAGCGGTCCACGCGGATGCCGCCCTGCGCGGACTTCTCCACGCCGAGCGCCGCCAGGCCCAGGTTTTCCCACTGCGGCTCGCGCCCGATGGCGGCCAGCGCGGCCTGCGCGCGCACGGTGTGGACGCGGTCGCCGCCGCCATCGTTGCCATCGCCATCGGGCGCGCCCTGCCGGTAGCACACGTCGATGGCGCCGTTGGCCTGGTTGAGCAGCGTGACCTCGGCATTGAAATGCAGGCGCACGCCCCTGGCGGCGAGCGCCTCGGCCAGCGCCGCGGCGATCTCGTGGTCGAAGCGCTCGAGCAGGCGGCTCTCGCGCACCAGCATCTCGACCTTGACGCCGTAGCGCGAGAGGATCGAGGCCTGCTCCACCGCGATGTAGCCGCCGCCGATCACCACGATCGAGGCCGGCAGGCTCTGCCAGGTGAAGACGTCGTCGGAGGTGCCGGCCAGCTCGCCGCCGGGCACCGGCAGCGTCTGCGGGCGCGCGCCGGTGGCGATCAGGATGCGGCGCGCGTGGATGGTCTCGGCGCCGACCTGCACCAGGTCGGGCGCGGTGACGGTGGCCTCGCCGTGCAGCAGCGTCACGCCGGCTTCCTGCAGGCGGTGGGTGTAGGCCACGTGCAGGCGCGCCATCTCGGCGTTGACGCGCACGATGGCGTCGCCCCAGTCCTCGCGCCCGCCGGTGTGCGACAGGCAGCCCGAGAGAATGGCGGCGAGGGTGCCGCCGTAGGACAGCATCTTCTTGGGCACGCAGCCGCGGTTGACGCAGGTGCCGCCGATCGCGTCGCGCTCGATCAGCACCACGCGCGCGCCGTGCGCGGCCGCGCGGCGCGCCGCGGCCACGCCGCCGGAGCCCGCGCCGATCACCACGAAATCCGCCTCGCGCTGCGCGCCGCCGCGGCGCCTGCCGCGGCGCGGCACGCGCTCGACGGGCTGCTCGGATGTCGCCCTGCGCGCGCTCTGGCGCTCGCTTGCCGGTCTTGCCTGGCGTTTCGTCATCAATGCCTCCTGTGGCGGCGCGAAGGCCGCGTTGCACATCGAGATGACAGAGCCGCAAGGCCGGCCGGCGCGTCCGAAGAACGCTATGCGGTGGTGCCGAGCTCCGTCTTCATGACAGACGGCCATTCGCGCAGAAAGGTTTCCCCGTCGCGCTGGCCGAGTTCGTAGGCAGCGATCATCGCGCCGGGCCGGGTGTAGTCCCAGCTCGAGATCGGTACCCGCTGCGAAGGTTGCAGATAAAGCCGCCGCTGCCCGCCGTGCCGCAGCACGAAGCGCCGCGGGCGCGGATAGAGCCGCGTCACCAGCACCAGCACGTTGCCCGGCGTGGGGTCGAGCGCGTCGACCGGCACATTGTCGACCATGCCGCCGTCCAGCACCGGCCGGCCGTCGCGGCGCAGCACCGGCGTGAACGGCGGCGTGGAGGCCGACTGCAGCAGCAGGTCCGCCAGCTGCTCGGGCGAGGCGCAGTCCTGCGCGCGCACGAACTCCGGACGGAAGCCGAGCCTGCGGCCCAGCCGCGGGTGCAGCGTCCTGAGCCAGTGCTTCTCGATGTTGTAGGCCACCAGGCCCGCCAGCACCGCCATGCGCGGCCCGCTCCAGCGCGGAATGTGCGCCACGCCGACGCGGATCTCGGGCGCGGCCTGCAACTGCGCCAGGCGGCCATCGGCGAAGATGCTCAGCAGCGCGCCGCGGTAGATGCCGTAGTGCGGGAACACGCGCTGCCGCGTCAGCAGGTTGCTCCAGTAGACGTTGCGCCGGTTGTCCGCCAGCACCTCCTGGTAGTACGCCATGACCTGGCGCGCGTCGTGCGTGTAGATCATGCACGCGGTGGCGGCGCCGGCCGAGATGCCGGCGATCACGCGCGGACGCAGGCCCAGCTCGGGCGCCACCCTGTCCCACCAGCCGGCCTGCCACCAGCAGCGGTTGCCGCCGCCGGCGAACACCACCTGGTCGAACGGCGACGCGGCGCGCATGCGGTCCGGCTCGCGCGGCGGGGCATGGTCGGCACCGACGGGCATGAGGGCGGATTCCGGCTTCGGCTCTGGCATGGCGGTTCGGGTCGTTCCTGGTCCTGGATTGTGGCCGGGTGGCCGGGCTGCTATTGGGGGGGCCGGTGCGGCGCGGGTTGGGGGAATGATACAGGGGGT
>NZ_AQPL01000467.1:0-9464 GCF_000395345.1 Cupriavidus sp. WS
AGGAGGGGCGCGCGGTCGGCGGGGTGCCGGCGCGCAGCGATTATAGCCATTCGGTATGGCCGGGCGCGCCGGGCCCGTCGTCGCGCAGCGGCAGCACCAGGCCCTGCTGCGCGGCGAAGTCGAACAGTTCGCGCTCGTTGTTGGCGCCGAGCTTGCGCATGGCGCTGTTCTTCTGGCGGCTGATGGTCTTCACGCTGCGGCAGAGCTGCCCGGCGATGCGGGTGATGGAGTTGCCGCTGAGGTAGAGGCGCAGCACCTCCGACTCGCGCACCGACAGGCTGACGGCGCCGGCGCGGTCCGGCGCGTAGTGCGCGCCTGACTGCTCCAGCACGCGCGCGGCGGACTCGCCGATGAAGCGCAGCCCGCGCTCGACGCGGATGATGGCCGTCACCAGCTCGTCCAGGTGCGAGTCCTTGAGCAGCAGGCCGTGCGCGCCGGCGTTGAGGATGGCGCGCAGCACGAGCGGATTGGTGATCATGGTGAGCACCACGATGCCCAGCGCCGGGTGGTGCCGCCGCAGGCTGGCCAGCAGGCGGATGCCGTCGCTGGCGTCGGCGCAGGGCATGTGATAGTCGGTGACGACGAGGTCGGGGCGGAACACGCGCGTGGCCTGCAGCAATTCGGCGGCGCCGCGCACGTCGGCGCAGATCTCCCAGCCGGTCTGCCCGCGCAACTGGCTCCTGACCGCGAGCGCGATGGCGGGATGGTCATCGGCAATCAGGATTCTCAATGACATGGCAATCTTCCTGGGCAGGCGCGCGGTGTTCGCGCAGCGGATGCCCAGGCAGAATAAGCGCCGTTTTCGGCATATTGCCTGAGACTATTCTCAAACTGCAGGAGAAATATCGGGGACCGGGCTGGCTGCCCGGCCGGCCGCGGGCAGGCCCGCGTGCCGGTGCGGGTGGTGGTTCAGGCGGTAGTTCAGGCGGCGCTTCAGGCGGCGTGCGCGGCGGGGATGTCGCGGGCTTCGCGGCGGCGGTCGATGGCGCCGACCGGGTCATGCAGGACCGCGCTGCCGGTCTCCATGATGCCGCGCAGGGCCTCGCCCGCGCCCGCGCGCGCCGGCGCCCAGAAATGCAGGGCGGCCCATTCGGGGAAGCTGGCCGGCGGCGCCAGCAGGCGCGTCTTGTGGCTGCGCGTGAGCAGCGGCACGTTGAAGTCGAGCAGCGGGCAGATGCCGCCCGCGGCCAGCAGCAGCGCCACCTGGGTGTGCCAGGACGGCACCACGGTCTCGCGGTATGCCGGATCGTGGGCGAGCCGGTTCAGGAACGCCTGCAGCGGACTGCCGGGCTCGGTGTCTTCCTGCAGCAGGATCCATTCGTTCCTGCCCTCCGCGTGCGGCGCGCGGCCGGGACGCGACACGCTGACCAGCCGCCGCGGCGTGGCCATGATGCTGTGCAGCGCGACCTGGTCCGGCACGAAGCGGCTGTCCACCACGAACGCGCAGTCGAGCTCGCCGTCGTGCAACTGGCCGGCCAGCGCGGCATCGGCGAAGACCGGCCGCGTCACGAAGCGGTCGTCGGGAAACCGCTCGCACAGCGCGGTGAGGATCTCGGTGATGACCGGCTCGCCGATCGACGGCGAGAAGCCGATGGAAAGGCGGCGCCGCGGGCGGGCGACGGGCGCCGCCGCGGGCGCCTCGGGCTGCAGCAGGCGCGACCACTTCGCCAGGAACTGCCGCGCGGTCTGCTCCAGCCGCAGCGCGTGCGCCGTCGGCTCGAGCGTGCCGTTGCGCCGGATGAAGAGCGGGTCGCCGGTGATTTCGCGCAGCCGCGCCAGGCTGTAGGCAATGGTGGGAACCCGGCTTTGCGTGCAGGCCGCGACGGCGCTGAGGTCGCGATACTCCATCAGCAGAACGAAGACATGCAAGAGCTTGGTGCTGACGTGCCGCATGGTGGCTTCTCCCGACTTGAAACTTTGGTTTTTCTTTTTCTGTTTCTTCTTTTCAGTGCGGCCGGGGGCCCGGTTCGACGGGCCCGGCGGCGCGCGGCGCCGCTTCGACATGCCCGCTTCCGGCGCGGGATCATGAAGACGCGATTTCTCGAAAATGGCAGCCCGGTTTTATGGACGCCCACGCTGGAAAAGACAGCCGACCTGGCTTAGCGCGAGAGCCCTGTCGCCAGTCGGACACGGGGCGCGAAGCCCGGTTGCCGGCGCTCGAAATTTAGTTAATGCCAGACAAGATTAATCCATAACCCTGGAACTTGCCAGCGCGCCCGGAGCGGGATTCTCCAGATGCGCCATGCGATTCTTCTTGCCGGAATAGGGCGGCAATGTCCTGCCGCGTGCTTGCCGGCGCCGTGATTTCCCGCATTGCGGCAGCCGGAGACGGGGCGGGAGTCGGCGGAGTAGGCGGCATTTTTTCTCCCTGTTTTTCGGGGGTACCATCCGGCGCTTGCTGGAGTCATCTGGAATGCATTCCACACTGCAGAATCAGTTAACCAATTAACTGCACCTGTCTTTCCCGGTTTTTTTCATGTCCGCGCCGGGGTCTTCAAATTGCTTAACACGCGCCTTGAACACACTGAATTGCCTTTTGCGGCGCGGGTGATAACGTTAGGCAGGGGTAGAACCGGCGCCGCGCGCGCCCGCACGATACATGCGGCACATGCGGCGCCCGCGGCGTTTGCAAGTGGAGGCAGGCAGTGAACAGACGATTCTCGGAGGAACAGATTCGCGGCTATCTCGCGGAAGCGCAGGCCGGCGTGCCGGTGCGCGAGCTGTGCGCGCGCCACGGCTTCAGCGATGCGTCGTTCTATGGCTGGCGCATCAAGTACGCCCGCGGCGCGGGCGCGGATGCGCGCGGGGAAAGCCGCAAGCTGCGCGAGCTGCAGGAGGAGAATACCCGCCTTAAGAGTATGCTTGCGGATGCGTTGCTCAAGCTGGAACTGCTGGGCAACCGCCATCGCAACGGCCGCGGCGGCAACGGCAACGGCAGGGAACGAAGCTAGATCCGGCTCGTCCTTGTCTCGCGGGGGTTGCCTCGCGGGCGGAGCCGCGCCCGCGCGGTTTTCGCGCCGCCGCCGCTGGCCACGGACACATACGGATCATCAGGGATGGCGCGTCGCGCCTCCCGCTGGGGAGAAATGGAAATGAAACGGGCTTCGATCGTCATGGCCGCCTTGCTGGGCTTCGGGTTGTGCGGCGGGCAGGCAGGCATGGCCGCCGACCTGGAGGTGCCCGCGCCGATGATCGCGCCGCCACCGCCGCTGATGCTCGATCCGGCCGCCGACAATGCCGGCCCCGCCGCCGACGGCACGCTCACGCCGGCCCAGCGCACCCATTGCCAGCAATTGCTGGACCGGATCAACGGGCTGCCCGCGGGCACGCAGTGGTCCACCGGCAAATCCACCGTGACCGAGCCTGACGGCAGCACCCATCCGACCATCGAGCGCCAGGCCGACCGCAAGAAACTCAATGAAGCCTACCGGCAGGAGTGCGCCCAGGAGCGGCGCTGAGCCAGGCCGCGCCGCTCACTTCTGCGCGCAGCGCTCCGGCGGGATCGTGACCTCGCCCACGGGCTGGTTGCCGTTGCCCAGGTAGCGGTAGTTCAGGGTGACGCCCAGACGGCCGAGCACCGGCACGTCCGGGTTGCGGCAGATGCCTTTCGCCAGCACCGGCCCCGCGCTCGCCATGAAGGCCACGGTCCCCTCTCGCGAGGCATCGACGCCGACCAGGCTGAGGCGGAACACCACGCGCTTGCCGGGCGAGACGCTGCATCCCTCGAGCCGGGTCGCGTTGTCGAGCGGGAACGGTCCGGCCTGCGTCAGCTCCTGGCATGCCGCCACGAGCTCGGCATCGGGGGTGCCGCCGCCGCCGGTCAGCCGCGTGACGCCGCTCATGCCGGTGCTCTTGCCCTCCACGGTGCCGAGCAGTAGCCGGGCCAGCTTGGAAAGCGAGGCGGGTGCGAGCGCCTGCGCCGCGGCGGCCGGCGCGAATCCGGCGATCACCAGGAAGGCCAGCGGCGCCGCGTGCGCGCGCGCGGCGAAAAGGAAATCCCGCATACGGATACCGGAAGGTAGGTCGGATGCCGCCGGGCGTGCCGGGAACCGGCGGCTGGCGCCGTTCTCCGCACGCGGCGGCATGACCTGACCATAGCCGCGTTTGCATGGGCGTGCTGTCGGTGTCCGTCCTACGCCGGCAGGATGCGCGCGGTGCCCGCGAGCGGCCGCGCGGGCGCGCGGCCCGGCGAGGGGGCTAGCGCGGGGGCCAGCGAGGGGGCCGGCGCCTCGGCGGGCGGGCGGATCGGCACGCGCTCGGGGTCCGCGTAGACGGAATCGAGCCCCGCCGGGTCGACGATGCGCAACTGCCGCTGCCGCACGGTGATCAGCCCCACGCTGGCGAAGCGCGCCAGCAGGCGCGAGACGGTTTCCAGCGTCAGGCCGAGATAGCTGGCGATGTCGTTGCGCGACATGGCCAGCGTCATGGCCTCGCCGGCCCGGCCGCGGCGGCGCTGCTCGTCGGCCAGGTCCAGCAGCAGCATGGCAAGGCGCTGCGCCGCCTTCATCGAGCCGAGCGCGACCAGCAGCGTGCGCTGGCGCTGCGCATTGCGGCGCAGCGCGCCGAGCATCGGCGCGCGGCACGCGGCTTGGTGCAGGTGCTCGCGCGCGGCCTCGATCGGCACCACGCAGCAGCGGGTGTCCTGCATGGCGACGGCGGCGGTGCAATGGAGCGGGTCGTCGAGGTCCTCCAGGCCCAGGACGTCGCCGGGGTGGGCGAAGGCGGTGACCTGGCGCCAGCCCAGCGGCGACTCGAACACCGACTTGACGCTGCCCTGGCGGATGGGAAATACCGCCTGCACCGGCCGCGCCTGGCGGTACACGGTCTCGCCGGCGCGCCACAGCGTGCTGGCCGGCATCAGCGGACGTTCCCGCGGGCTCTGGCCGGGTGCGGATTCCGCCTGGCGGCACACTGACTGGAACAAACACAGCGAACAGCTCGAAATATTCGCTTCGGGCATGGCCTGGCCTCTCCATTTGCCTGCGACAAATGCAAATGCAGTATAACCGGCCCGCTTCTGCCGCTAACTTCGGCGGATCTGCATTATTTCAAACGCAGAATTCAATTTTTTCGACGGCATGACGTTAACCTGCATGGGGCCGCTGCGCCACGTGGCGTCCGGTAATGTATGTTTTTCATAACATGTTGCCGGAAAGCGACGCCGACCTCGCCTTGATGGCTGTGCTATGCTGCATCGCAACAATGCAGACAGCAGGAGTCTTCATGGCCAAGAGCCTTTCGGCGGACTGGCATGCGCAACTCCGGCAGATCAGCCGGGCGCAGCCGCAGTCCGCGCGCCAACTCCAAACATGGTTCGAGCGTATCGCTACCCTTAATCCCGCCTCCCCGCGCCTGCGGGCGCGCACCCCCGCTCCCTTGCTCCTGCCGCCGCGGCGGCCGTTGCCGGGCGACTGGTCGGCCCATCACCATCATCTGGCGCCGCTGCCGGGCGAACTGGTGCCGCGCCTGTCCTACTGGCTGTACGTGCCGTCGCGCGCGGCGCACCGCCCCATGCCGCTGGTCGTCATGCTGCACGGTTGCCGGCAGACGCCGGAAGACCTGGCCGCCGGCACGCGCATGAACGCGCTGGCCGAGCGCGAGGGCTTCATGGTGGCCTATCCGCAACAGCCGCTGCGGCGCCAGATGCAGCGTTGCTGGCAATGGTTCGACCTGGGCGCGACCGAGGGCGGGCGCGAGGCGCAGGCGCTGTCGGTGCTGATCGACGCGCTGATGGCGCGGCCCGACGTGCGCGCCGACCAGGTCTACCTGGCCGGCCTGTCCGCGGGCGCCAGCATGGCCGCGGTGGTGGCGCTGCGCTATCCCGGCAAGATCGCCGCGGTGGGGCTGCACTCCGGCGTGGTGGTCGGCGCCGGGCACACGCCGCGCGACGGCCTGCGCGCCATGCAGCACGGCACCAGCGCCGATCCGGCCGTGCTGCTGGACGCCGCCGGCGCCATGCCGGGCGGAGCGAAGATGCCCGCCATCATCCTGCACGGCATGGACGACGAGGCGGTGCACCCGGTCAACGCGCGCCTGCTGGCGCGGCAGTTCCTGGCCTACAACGGCATGGCCGACCGCGTCGACGAGCGCATGAGCGGCCGCGCCGCGCGCCGCGCCGCCCACGCCGCGCCCGCGCTGGCCGGGACGGCCGGGGAGGGCGAGGACGCCGGGGAGGCCCGCATGGCCGCCCCGCCCGCGGCGAGCCTGCCCGCCGGCGACTACCTCGAGGCCAGCTTCGGCGTATGGAACCGCGACATGGTGGAAGTGTGCGAGATCGCCGGCCTGGGCCATGCCTGGAGCGGCGGCGACGGCGACTATGCCTACCACTCGGCCATCGGCCCCGACGCCAGCGCGCTGATGTGGCAGTTCTTCAGGCAGCATCGGCGCTGAAGCCGCGCCACATGACGAAAAAAGGGCCGCACTCGTGCGGCCCTTTCCTTTCCGGCACAGCCTTTCCGGCACAGTCTTTCTGGCACAGCCCGCCGCGCTCAGGCGTGCGAGCGGTCCTTGACGAACAGCGCCGTCACCATGCCCAGCACGCACAGCGCCACCACGTAATAGGCGGGCGCGAGCGGGTCGTTCTTGAGCATCAGCGTGACGATCATCGGCGTCAGGCCGCCGAAGATCGCATACGACACGTTGTACGAGAACGACAGCCCCGAGAAGCGCACCTGGGCCGGGAAGGCCTTGACCAGCACGAACGGCACCGCGCCGATGGTGCCGACCAGGAAGCCGGTCACGGCATACAGCGGGACCAGCAGGTCCGGGCGCGCATGCAGCGTGCTGTAGAACACGTAGACGCTGATCGCCAGCAGCAGGCCGCCGACGAACAGCGTGACGCGCGCGCCGATCTTGTCCGCCAGCAGCCCCGCCACCACGCAGCCCGCGGTCAGGCACAGGGTGGCCACGCTGTTGGCCATCAGCGCGGTGCGGCCGTCGAAGCCGTAGATCTTCTGCAGGAAGGTCGGCGTCATCAGGATCACCACCACGATGCCGGCCGACAGCATCCACGTCAGCAGCATCGACACCGCCACCGCGCCGCGGTGGTCGCGCACCACCGCCTTGAGCGGCATCTCGGCGGCCAGCGCCTTGCGCTGCTGCAGCTCGGCGAACACCGGCGTCTCGTGCAGCCAGCGGCGCAGGTACATCGAGCCGATGCCGAACACGCCGCCGAGCAGGAACGGCACGCGCCAGCCCCAGTCGGTCAGCTCGGCCGGGGTGAAGATGCTGTTGATGCCGGTGGCCACCAGCGAGCCCAGCAGGATGCCGGCGGTCAGCCCCGCGGTCAGCGTGCCGCAGGCGTAGCCGGTGCGGCGCGCCGGCACGTGCTCGGAGACGAACACCCAGGCGCCGGGCACTTCGCCGCCCACGGCGGCGCCCTGCATCACGCGCAGGATCAGCAGCGCCAGCGGCGCCAGCAGGCCGATCGCGTGGTAGGTCGGCAGCAGGCCCATCAGCAGCGTCGGCACCGACATCAGCAGGATGGACAGCGTGAACATCTTCTTGCGCCCGAGCAGGTCGCCGAAGTGCGCCATGATGATGCCGCCCAGCGGGCGGGCCAGGTAGCCGGCGGCGAAAATGCCGAAGGTCTGCATCTGGCGCAGCCAGTCCGGCACCGACGGCGGGAAGAACAGCTGCCCGATGACGGTGGCGAAGAAGACGAAGATGATGAAGTCGTAGAATTCAAGCGCGCCGCCGAGGGCCGCCAGGGCAAGCGTCTTGTAATCCTGCCTAGTCAGGGGGCGCGGCTGCGCGCTGTTGCGCGTGCCGTCTGCGCCGGCAGTACTGCTGGTGATCGACATGAGAAGACTCGCATGGAAAAAGTTCGCATGCGAAGCGCGCAACACGGTTGACGTGGAGGGTTCTGGCCGGAGGGTTACAGCGCGGGGGAAGCAGGCACTAAGTGGCGGATAAGCCGCTGGCTTGCGACGTGACGCTTCGCAAAAGCGGAACAATACCAGATCGGCGGGATGCGGGTCCGGACAAGTCCGGTTGAATGGATTTTTTGCAGTCTTGAAATCGCTTTCGGATTAGTTTGAATGCCTTTGCATTGCCCCAATCCGTTGCCATAATGTGGATAAAAAGTGAAATCAGGGCCACAAAGTGGCCGACTCGCCGAATATCCGCGTGGCAGGGCCTGTGCGCGGCCCGGCGGGTTCCGTACAAGATGGTGCCGCACGGCAGCGGCGGCCCGGCATGCCGGCAACCCTGCATGCCGGAGCACCGCGGTATCGGGATACTCGGGATATTCAGGATATTCGGGGTAGCGGGGTAGTGGGGTCGAACTCTCTAGGATCACATGGCAATCAAGTTCTCCATGCAGGCGGTGACCGCCACGCCCCGGCGCAGGGCCGGCGTGCGGGTGGCCGGCGGCATCGTGGCGGCGCTCGCGGTATTCGGGCTGGCCGGTTATTTCGGCGGGCCGCCGCTGATCAGGTCCATCGCGGCAAAGCAGGCCAGCGAGGCACTCGGGCGCAAGGTCACGATCGGCGGCGCCCAGGTGCGGCCGTTCTCGCTGGCGGTCACCGTGTCCGACCTCACCATCTACGAGCCGGACGGCACCACGCCCATGCTGACGCTGGGCGAGGCGCAGATCGACGGCGCCATCGCCTCGCTGTGGCACATGGCCCCGGTGGTGGACGCGGTGCACATCGACCGGCCGGCGCTGCGCCTGGCGCGCGACGCCAGCGGCCGCATGAGCTATGCCGACATCGAGGAGCGCTTCGCCGCGCAGCCGCCCGCGCCCAAGTCCGAGCCGGCGCGCTTCTCGATCAACAACATCGCCCTGACCGGCGGCAGCGTGGTGTTCGACGACAAGCTGCTCGGGCAGACCCAGCGCGTCGACAACCTCACCGTCACGCTGCCGTTCCTGTCCAACCTGCCGCATGACGTGGAGATCGTCACGCGTCCCTCGCTGAGCGCGCGCATCAATGGCTCCGCGCTGGCGCTCGACGGCACCATGCTGCCGTTCGCCGCCTCGCGCGAGACGCACCTGAACCTCAATCTCGACGGGCTGGACCTGCCGCGCTACATGGCGTTCGCGCCCGCGCTCAAGGACGCCGAGGTCAAGGGCGGCCTGCTGGACACGCGCCTGACGCTCGGCTTCATCCAGTCCAAGGACAAGCAGGACGTTTTCCTGGCCGGCACGGCGGCGCTGCGCGAGGCCGACATCCGCAAGCACGACGGCTCGCCGCTGGTGAAGGCCGGCCGCGTGGCGCTCGACATCGACCGCATCGAGCCGCTGGCGCAGAAGGCGCACCTGCGCAACGTGACGGTGGAAGGGCTGGCCGTGAACGCCACGCGCCGCGCCGACGGCACGCTCGACCTCGCCCAAGCCTTCCTGCCGCAGGCCCCGGCGGCCACGCCGGCAACATCCGCGCCGGCCGCGCCCGCTGCAGCACCTGCGGCGGCGCCGGCTTCCGCGCCGGCCGCCAAGGCGGGCCCGGCCTCGGCACCCGCCGCGG
>NZ_AQPL01000468.1:0-8126 GCF_000395345.1 Cupriavidus sp. WS
GGCCTCGGCACCCGCCGCGGCCGGCATCGCGCCGCCGCAGCCGGCACCGAAGCCGTGGTCCTACGCGGTCGACCAGATCAGCGTCAAGCAGGCCAGCCTCGCGCTGCGCGACGAGCTGGCTCCCTCCGGGCCCGGCACGCTGGCGCTCGGGCCGCTGGACGCCGAGGTCGCGGGCCTGTCGGGCGACAGCGACAAGCCGGCCAAAGTGCAGGCCAAGCTGGGCCTGGGCGAAGGCCAGAGCCTCAGCCACGAAGGCGAGCTGACCCTGCGCGGCGGCACCATGACCGGCACGCTGCAGGCCAGCGGTGTGAAGCCGCAGGGGTTTGCCGCGTGGTGGCCGGCCGAGCTGCGCACGCAGCTGGGCGACACCGCGGTCAACGCCGAGCTGCACTACAAGATGGCATGGGGCGGCCCGGAATTCGCGTTCGCGCTGGACAAGTCGCGCGTGGAACTGGCGCCGCTGTATGTCGCCACGCGCGAGCCGGTGGCGGTGCCCGCCGCGGGCGCCGGCAACGCCGGCAGCGCGCGCCGCGCGCGCGCGCGCGCGGACAACGACGACGACACCGCCAGCCTGCCGGTCATGCGCGCCGAGCGCGTGGCGCTCGACGACATCGGCTTCGACCTCGCCGGGCATACTTTCAGCGCCGGCGAGCTGGTGGTGGCCAAGCCGCAGGTCGCGCTCACGCGCGACCACCGCGGCGAGCTGCTGGAGAGCGCGCGCCTGTGGGCGGCGCAGTCCGGGCAGAAGGCCAGCCAGCGCTCCGCCACGGTCACGGCCAAGGCGGCCCGGGCCGAGAGCCCCGCGGCCGCCAGGCCGCTGCCGTGGAACGCCCGGTTGGGCAAGTTCGCGCTCGACGGCGGCAGCGTGCGGCTGACCGACTACGCGCCGGCCGCCGCCAACCGCGACCGCCCGGTGATCCACCAGTACCGCAACATCAGCCTCGGCACCGGCGCGCTGCAATGGCCGCTGGCGCCCGGCGCGATCCCGCTCAAGTTCAAGGCCGAGAGCGGACGGCGCGGCGTGATGGCGCTGGACGGCACGGTGCAGCCCACGGCGCCGGCGGCGCAGGTGCAGGTGGACCTGCGCGAGATCGACCTGGCGCCGCTGCAGCCCTACCTGGCCGACCGCTTCAACGCCGCGCTGCGCGGCGGCACGGCCACCGTCAAGGGCCGCCTGGGCGTGGACGCGCCCAGCGGCAAGCCGATCGCCGCGCGCTTCGCCGGCAATGCGCAGCTTGGCAACGTGCGCACCGTGGACCGCGTCACCGGCGACGATTTCCTGCGCTGGCGCTCGCTGGCCGTCAACGGCATCGACTTCGTCATGGACGAGTCGAAGGGGCCGATGAAGGTGGGCGTGGGTAGCGTGGCGCTGTCCGATTTCTACGCGCGCGTGATCCTCAACGCCAACGGCCGGCTGAACCTGCAGGACGTGATGGCGGGCGGCGCCGCCAAGGGCGAGGCCGCGCCGAGCACCAGCCTGACGCAGGCCAACCCGGCCTCGGCGCCGCCGGCCAGCGCGCCGGCCGCCGCGCCCACGCCGGCACCGGCCCCGGCGCCCGCCGCCACGGCGGCGGCCAAGCCGCAGATCCGCCTGGGCGGCGTGACGGTGAGCAAGGGCAACATCAATTTCTCGGACTTCTTCGTCCGGCCCAACTACACCGCCAACCTGACCGACATGAAAGGCTCGGTCTCCAAGGTGTCCTCGACCGATCCGGCGCCGGCCGACCTCACGCTGGCGGGCCGCATCGACGACGACGCGCCGGTCAACATTGACGGCAAGCTCAACCCGCTGGCCGACCCGCTCTACCTCGACATCGCCGCCAAGGCCGCCGGCGTGGAGCTCACGCGCCTGACGCCCTACGCGGCCAAGTACGCCGGTTATCCGATCACCAAGGGCAAGCTCACGGTGGACGTGGCGTACAAGATCGAGAACGGCAAGCTCGATGCGAGCAACCACCTCTACCTGGACCAGCTCACCTTCGGCGACAAGGTCGACAGCCCCACGGCGACCAAGCTGCCGGTGCTGCTGGCGGTGTCGCTGCTCAAGGATCGCAACGGCGTGATCGACATCAACCTGCCGGTCTCGGGCTCGCTGTCGGACCCCGAGTTCAGCATCGGTGGCGTGATCGTGCGCGTGATCGTCAACCTGCTGACCAAGGCCATCACCTCGCCGTTCTCGCTGATCGCCTCGGCCTTCGGCGGCGGCGGCGACGAGCTGGGCTACGTCGAGTTCCCGCCCGGCACCGCCACGCTCACGCCGGCGGCCAGGCAGAAGATCGACACGCTGGGCAAGGCGCTGGCGGACCGCCCGTCGCTGCGGCTGGAGATCAGCGGGCGCATCGATCCGGCCACCGACATGGCCGGCGCGCAGCGCGCCTGGCTCGACGCGCGCGTGGCCGAGCAGAAGTCGCGCGACCTGCGCTCCAGCGCCCGCCAGGGCGGCGTGGCGGACGACAGCGAGGAAGGCGAGCAGGGCGCCAAGGTGACGGTGTCGCAGCAGGAATATCCGAAGTACCTGGAGGCGGTCTACAAGCGCGCTTCGTTCAAGAAGCCGCGCAACGTGATCGGCCTGGCCAAGTCGCTGCCGACGCAGGAGATGGAAAAGCTGCTGCTGGAAAACGCGCCGGTGACCAACGTGGAGCTGCGCCAGCTTGCCGAGCAGCGCGCGCTGGCGGTGAAGCAGTCGCTGGAGCGCGACGGCAAGGTGCCGGAAAACCGCCTGTTCCTGACCGCGCCGAAGCTCGACACCGAGGGCATCAAGGACAAGGGCGCGCCCAACCGGGTGGACTTCGCCATCCGCGACTGAGGCGGGCGGCTTTCCCCGCGGCGGACGCCGCCGCGGGCCGAAAAGCTTGTATGATCTGGCCCGGAATCGAAAACAGGAGTGCGTTTTGCAGCAGGAAGTCGTTGCCTACAAGACCTGGGTCTGCCTGATTTGCGGCTGGGTCTATGACGAAGAACAAGGCTGGCCGGAAGACGGCATCGCCCCCGGCACGCGCTGGGAAGATATTCCGGAAGACTGGCGCTGCCCCGAATGCGACGTGGGCAAGGGCGAGTTCGCCATGATCGAGATCTGACCGCCGGCATGGCGGCGACAGCGATCAAGCAACCAGGCGATTAAGCGATCAAGCAACCATAGCGGCTACGGCGGCGCCGGCCGGCGCGTTCAGGTCAGGCCCGGCGGCTGGCGTCGCCGCATCTCCCGGCAGATGCCGGCGCGGCGCCGGTGCTGCGCGCAGCGCCGGTAGCGCATGCGATAGGGATGGCTGCAGCGCCAGATCGCCGCGACCACGGTGAGCAGCAGCAGCGCCGCCATCATGGCGGCCAACAGGCCAAGCGTCATCGCGGCCTCCTTCCCCTCGGCCATCTCCCGAGCCGGCTGGCGCGCGATGCGTCCGCCGGCGCTCAGATCAGCAACGGCAACGCTTCGAGCAGGGCCACCGCCAGCAGGGCTCCGAAGATGGCGCCCGCCGCGCGGCAACTGATGCGCAAGGCCCGGGCCGTAAACGGAATCCCGCCGAAAGCGATCATGCCAACCAGCGCCATCGGGATCAGAAAAACAAGATCATGTGACGTGAAGTGCAGCATGGCTGTCTCCTGTCTCTCTACTTGTGTTTCCAGTATAGAAAGTGTCGCGGGGACGCCAAGCTCGATTAAGTGGGGGTTGTCACCTAAGCGGCACGCACCCGTTTCGCCGCGGTCCGCACGCTGCGCCGCAACATCGCCGGCGGACGCCGCCGGGCCTGCCTTGCGTCGCCGGAAAGGCCGGGCGCCGCCGCGGCCGCGGCAAGTACCGCGGCTGCCACACGCGCCGCCGGCAATGCGCGGCATGCCACGCGCCGCGCGCATATTTGCATGCGGCCGGGCCGACGGACCGGCCCGCCTGTCCTATGCTGACCAGTATGCAGGCCGGACCCGCAAGCGGGCCGCGGCGCCCGTGATGGCGCCACTGCAGCAACCAGCGTATCGGAGGTGGCTATGGAACTTCACATGCAATCGCACCATTACGTGCGTCGCCTGCCCGACTGGATGGCGGCGGCCGTGTCCGGCCTCGCGGCCGGCGCGCTGCTGATGGTGGTCGAGCTGTTCTGGTCCACCATGGTGGCCGGCGTCAATCCGTGGGGCACCACGCGCATGATCGCCGCCATCGTGATGGGGCCGGACGTGCTGCAGACCTCCCTGTTCAGCGTGGGCACGGTGGCGGTGGCGCTGGTCATCCACTTCGTGCTGGGCGCGGTGCTCGGCATGATCCTGGCGGTCATCATCGCGCCGTTCCACTTCGACTCCAGCGCCGGCATGGTGCTGCTGACCGGCGCGGTGTTCGGGCTGGCGGTCTACCTGATCGACTTCTATGGCATGACGCGCTTCTTCTCGTGGTTCGCCGACGCGCGCGGCTGGCACACGCTGGCGGGCCACCTGATCTTCGGCATGACCGCGGCCATCGCGTACTGGAAGCTCGAAAGCAAGGATGTATCGCACTGAGCACGGGCCACGCGGCGCGTTTTCGGCCTTGCGCATTGCCACTACACGGGCGGCGCGGCCCACCGGCGGCGAAGGAAGGTCCAGGCCTTCCTTCGCCGCTTTTTATGCGGCGCCCGGCGCGCCTGCGCGCCGCGCGTTTGTGTGGCAGTGCACCCAAAGCGATGCGGGCGGCGCCTTGCACCGGGCGGACCACATGCACTAGGCTTATCTCAACCTTGCGCTGAGTTCGCGGTCAGCCATGCGCGGGGGGGAGGGTCGGTATGGCGCTCGCCATTGCACTCGTCGTCATTGTCGTCGCTTCGGTGCTCTTTCATTTCCTGAGCCCGTGGTGGGCGACCCCGCTTGCTTCGAACTGGAAGCAGATGGACGACACGCTGACCATCACGCTGGTCGTCACCGGCATCTTCTTCATCGTCATCAACCTGTTCGTCGGCTACATCGTCTGGCGCTACCGCCATCGCCAGGGCGCGCGCGCCGCCTACCAGCCGGAAAACCGCAAGCTCGAACTGTGGCTGACCGCTGGCACCACGCTGGGCGTGATCGTGCTGCTGGCGCCGGGCCTGTTCGTCTACGCCGAATACGTGCGCCCGCCGGCCAACGCGATGGTGCTCGAGGTGGTGGGCCAGCAATGGCAATGGGGCTTCCGCTTTCCCGGCCAGGGCGGCCAGCTCGGTACTTCGGACGCGCGCTTCGTCTCGGCGGACAATCCGCTCGGCGTGAACCCCGACGATCCGCGCGGGCAGGACGACATCATCGTGGCCGCGCCCGAGGTGCACCTGCCGCTGAACCGCCCGGTCAAGGTGCTGCTGCGCTCCAAGGACGTGCTGCACGACTTCTACGTGCCGCCGTTCCGCGCCCGCATGAACATGGTGCCGGGCATGGTGACTTCGTTCTGGTTCACGCCGACCAAGGCCGGCACCTTCGAGATCCTGTGCGCGCAGCTTTGCGGCGTGGGCCACTACAACATGCGCGGCAAGGTGGTGGTGGAGGACGACGCCGCGTTCCAGGCCTGGCTGGCGCGCCAGCCGACCTTCGCCCTGACCATGCTCAAGACGCCCGCGCCGGGCGCGGTGGCGGCCGGCGGCGGCGCGCCCGCCGACACGCTCGCGGCGCAGGGCCGCGCGCTGGCGCAGAGCAAGGGCTGCATCGGCTGCCACAGCATCGACGGCAGCGTCGGCGTGGGGCCGAGCTGGAAGGGCCTGTACGGGCGCAGCGAGACCTTCGCCGACGGCAGCAGCGCGAGGGTGGACGACGGCTACCTCAAGACCGAGATCACCGAGCCGCAGCAGCGGCTGGTCAAGGGCTTCGGCCCGGTGATGCCGAAGATTCCCCTGAGCGAAGAGGAAGTGAGCGCGCTGGTCGCCTACATCCGCGCCAACGGCGCGCAGGGTGGCGCCACGCAGGCGGGCGCCGGTTCGGGCACCGCATCGGGCGCGGCAGCCCGGTAAGCCGACAGGAGCAGCCAATGGCCTACGCCGACCACGACATCCACGGCCCCACCAGTTTCTTCACCCGCTACATCTGGAGCCAGGACCACAAGGTGATCGCGGTGCAGTACACGCTGGTCGCCATCTTCGTTGGGCTGATCGGCGTGCTGCTGTCCAACCTGATGCGGCTGCAGCTCGGCTTCCCGGGGCATTTCGCCTTCATCGACGCCAACCGCTACTACCAGTTCGTCACCATGCACGGCATGATCATGGTGATCTACCTGCTCACCGCGCTGTTCCTCGGCGGCTTCGGCAACTACCTGATCCCGCTCATGGTGGGCGCGCGCGACATGGTGTTCCCGTTCCTCAACATGCTGAGCTTCTGGGTCTACCTGGTGTCCGTGCTGGTGCTGCTGGCAAGCTTCTTCGTGCCGGGCGGGCCCACCGGCGCGGGCTGGACGCTCTATCCGCCGCAGGCCATCCTGCCGGGCACGCCCGGCTACCAGTGGGGCATCATCCTGATGCTGGTGTCGCTGCTGATCTTCATCGCGGCGGCCACGATGGGCGGGCTCAACTACGTCACCACCGTGCTGCAGGCGCGCACCGAGGGCATGACGCTGATGCGCATGCCGCTGGCCGTGTGGGGCATCTTCATGGCCACCATCCTGGCGCTGCTGGCGTTCCCGGCGCTGTTCGTCTCGGGCGTGATGATGCTGCTCGACCGCACGCTGGGCACCAGCTTCTTCATGCCGGCGATGGTGTCGATGGGCCAGCATCTCGACTACAAGGGCGGCAGCCCGCTGCTGTTCCAGCACCTGTTCTGGTTCTTCGGCCACCCCGAGGTGTACATCGTCGCGCTGCCGGCCTTCGGCATCGTCTCCGACCTGGTGAGCGTGCATTCGCGCAAGAGCATCTTCGGCTACCGCACGATGGTGTGGGCGATCCTGGCCATCGGCGTGCTGTCGGTGGTGGTGTGGGCGCACCACATGTTCGTCAGCGGCATGAACCCGTACTTCGGCTTCTTCTTCGCCACCACCACGCTGATCATCGCCATTCCCACCGCGATCAAGGTCTACAACTGGGTGCTCACGCTGTGGCGCGCCGACATCCACTTCACGGTGCCGATGCTGTTCGCCATCGCCTTCATCAGCACCTTCGTCATCGGCGGGCTGACCGGGCTGTTCCTCGGCAACGTCAGCGTGGACATCCCGCTGTCCAACACGTATTTCGTGGTCGCGCACTTCCACATGGTGATGGGCGTGTCGCCGATCCTGGTGGTGTTCGGCGGCATCTACCACTGGTACCCGAAGGTGACGGGGCGCATGCTCAACGACACGCTGGGCCGCGTGCATTTCTGGATCACCTTCGTCGGCACCTACGCGATCTTCTTCCCGATGCACTACCTCGGCGTGCTCGGCATGCCGCGGCGCTACTACGCCTACGACAACTACGCCTTCATTCCCGAATCGGCGCACGTGATGAACGCCTACATCTCGGTCGCGGCCTTCATCGTGGCCGCGGCGCAGCTGGTGTTCATCTTCAACCTGGCCTGGAGCGTGCGGCATGGCCGGCCGGCCGGCGCCAACCCGTGGCGCGCCGCCTCGCTGGAATGGCAGACGCCGCAGACCCCGCCCGCGCACGGCAACTGGGGGCCCGAGCTGCCGGTGGCGTACCGCTGGGCCTACGCCTACAGCGTGCCCGGCGCGAGCGAGGACTTCATCGCGCAGAACGCGCCGCCCGAAGCCGGCGGCGCCGAGCCCGAACCGCACCCCAGCCGAGGAGCCGTGGCATGAGCGTGAACCTGATCTACCGCGCCGACGGCGGCGGCGAGCGCCGCGGCGGCCCCGGCCCCGGCGACGTGGGCCGGCAGCGCGCCGGCCCGGCGCCGGCCAGCATCGGCCTGTGGGTGTTCATGGGTGTGGTGTGCTCGCTGTTCGCGCTGTTCATCACCGCCTACGCCATGCGCATGGATTCGCCGGACTGGCACGCGGTGGCGCTGCCGTGGCAGGTGTGGCTGTCCACCGCGCTGCTGGCGGCGGGCAGCGCGCTCATGCTGGCGGCGGCGCGCGCCGCGCGCGCGGGCCGGCTGTCGCGCGCGCGCCGCGCGCTGCGCTGGGGCGGGCTGGCGGCGGCGGCCTTCGTCGGCTCGCAGTTGTGGGCGTGGCAGGCCCTGCTCGCCATCCACGTGGTGCCGGCCAACAACCCGGCCGGCAGCTT
>NZ_AQPL01000469.1:0-2690 GCF_000395345.1 Cupriavidus sp. WS
CTCGCCATCCACGTGGTGCCGGCCAACAACCCGGCCGGCAGCTTCTTTTTCCTGCTGACCGCGATGCACGGCCTGCACGTGCTGGGTGGCCTCGCCGGCTGGGCGCTCGCCATGCGCGCGCCGCCGGGCACGTTCATGGCGCGGCGCACCGCGCTGCGCATCACGCTGTGCGCGCGCTACTGGCATTTCCTGCTGGCCGTGTGGCTGGTGCTGCTGGCCGCGCTCGGCTGGCTGACGCCGGAATTCGTGCGCTTCATCTGCGGCCGCGGCTGAGCGCCGGGGCCAACGCCGAGGGAGGTAAGCCGATGTCATCGCAACCCGTTTCTTCCGCCGCCGCCGCGGGCGCGCCGGCGGCGGCCGGCTGGCGCGGGCTGGTGGCCGACTGGGGTTCCGACCAGCAGGCCTTCCGGGTGTCGTGGGGCAAGGCCATGATGTGGATCTTCCTGCTGTCCGACACCTTCATCTTCAGTTGCTTCCTGACCGGCTACATGACGGTGCGCATCGCCAACACCGTGCCGTGGCCGAATCCGAGCGAGGTCTTCGCGCTGCACGTCGGCAACGCCGAGGTGCCGCTGCTGCTGATCGCCATCATGACCTTCGTGCTGATCAGCAGCAGCGGCACGATGGCGATGGCGGTGAACTTCGCCTACCGGCGCGACCGCGCGAAATGCGCCGCGCTGATGTTCGCCACCGCGCTGTTCGGCGTGGCCTTCGTCTCCATGCAGGCCTTCGAATGGACCAAGCTGATCATGGAGGGCGTGCGCCCGTGGGGCAACCCGATGGGCGCGGCGCAGTTCGGCTCCGCCTTCTTCATGATCACCGGCTTCCACGGCCTGCACGTGAGCTGCGGCGTGGTCTACCTGCTGGTGGTGGCGACCAAGGTGCTGCGCGGGCGCTACGAGGCCGGCGGCAACTACCAGATCGTGGAGATCGCCGGGCTGTACTGGCACTTCGTGGACCTGGTGTGGGTCTTCATCTTCGCGCTGTTCTATCTCTGGTGAGGCTCGTCATGGCCACCTCGACGTCTTCCGCCGCGCCCGCCAGCCCCGAGGCCGGGCACGGCGCCCAGCACGGCCAGCAGCATCCCATCGGCCTGTACCTGAAGATCTGGGCGCTGCTGTTCGTGCTCTCCACGCTGTCCTACCTGGTGGACTACTTCCATTTCGAGGGCTACCTGCGCTGGACGCTGATCCTGCTGTTCATGGTGATGAAGGCCGGGCTGATCGTCGCCGTGTTCATGCACATGGCGTGGGAGCGGCTGGCGCTGATCTGCGCGATCCTGCTGCCGCCGCTGTGCCTGCTGGTGCTGGTCGGGCTGATGGCGGCCGAGGCCGACTACACGTTCCTGCTGCGCGGCACGTTCTTCCACTAGGGCGCGGAGGTACACTTGGCGGGTTGCCGGTCCACCAGAGGAAGCCATGCACCCTGCCACGGAAGCCATCCTGATCTACAACCAAGGCCGCGATCCCGAGCGGCTCACGCGCAAGCTGGCCGCCATCGCGGCCGATCCGTTCGCCTTCCTGCGCGGCACCAACCATCTCTACGCCGCGGCCGTGGGCGGCGAGGCGGCACTGATCGAAGCGCCCGTGACCTACGTCTGCGGCGACCTCCACCTGGAGAACCTGGGCAGCTTCAAGGGCGACAACGGCCTGGTCTACTTCGACCTCAACGACTTCGACGACGCCCTGGTCGCGCCGCTCACGGTGGACCTGGTGCGCCTGCTCTCCAGCCTGATGATCGCCGCGCCCCAGCTCGGGCTGTCGGACGCCGACGCGCGCGCCGGCGCCGAGCGCATGCTCGACACCTACGCCGCCGTGCTGGCCTCCGGCAAACCGCGCTGGGTGGAGCGCGCCACCGCCACCGGCATGGTCGCCACGCTGCTGCGCCGGGTCAAGCGCCGGCGCCGCGGCGAGCTGCTGGCCGAGCGCACCGTGCGCGGCGGCGGCAAGCGCCGCCTGCTGGTCGACGGCAAGCACGCGCTGGCGCCGCTCAAGGGCCAGCGCAAGCGCGCCGCCGCCATCCTGCGCGAGTTCGGGCAGCAGTCGAGCCACGGGCGTTTGGTCTCCGACGATGCCGCGCGCCGCATCGCCGGCGTGGGCAGCCTCGGGCTCGAGCGCTACGTGGTGCTGGCCCACAATGGCGACGACCGCGCGGCCCAGCGCCTGGTCGACATCAAGCGCGCCGCGCCCAGCGCCTGGAAGAGCATCCCGCTGCGCGCGCAGCCGCGCTGGCAGAGCGAGGCCGCGCGCGTGGTGCAGATCCAGCACGCCATGCAGGCGGCCTCGCCGGCGCTGCTGTCGGCGGTGACGATGGATGCTTCATCCTATGTGGTCAAGGGACTGCAGCCGACCGCCGACCGCGTCAACATCGGCCCGCACACCGGGCGCACGCAATTGAGGGAGGTGTTGCTGACGATGGCGCGTGTTGCCGCGTGGGCGCACCTGCGCGGCTGCGGGCATGAGGCGGCGGACCGGATCGAGCAATTGCAGGAGTTCGCGGCCGGCCGGCACTGGCGTGCGCCGGTGCTGCGGCTGGCGCGGCATGGGTGTGAGATGGCGCAGAAGCAGTGGCGGGATTTTGCGGAGGATTATCGGGTGGCGAGGGGGAGGGAGGGGAGTGGCTTAAGGTCGAAGTCGAAGGCTTGACGTCAGTTGCTTGACTTCAAAGTCAACTTCAACTTCAAAGTCAAA
>NZ_AQPL01000470.1:0-20302 GCF_000395345.1 Cupriavidus sp. WS
GACGTTCAGCAGCCAACGTTAAGCCGTTGACTTTGAAGCCAAGCAGCACAAATAAACCACTCCCCCCTCACTCATAACTCCTAGCATCCTCAATAACCCTCCCATCCTGCGGCAACGCCCCCACCGCCACAAACCGTACCTCCCCACGCAACCGCAACACCTCCCGCACCGACTCCCCGATCGCGCGGGCCAGGCTCTCGTCATTCCCCACAGCCTCGCAATGCAGGGTCATCACATCGGCTCCCACGCGGCCCGTGACGATGAGGCGAGCGGCCCGCACTTCGGGATGCCGCCGCATGACCTCCCCAACCTGCCCGGGATGCACGAACATCCCTTTGACCTTGGTGGTCTGGTCGGCGCGGCCGAGCCATCCCTTGAGCCGCAGGTTGGTGCGCCCGCACGGGCTGGCGCGCTCGGCGGAGCCGGCCACGAAGGCGGAGAGGTCGCCGGTGCCGAAGCGGATCAGCGGATAGTCGCCGTTGCCGAGCACCGTCACCACCACCTCGCCGACCTCGCCGTCGGGCATCGGCTGCGTGCCGCCGGGCTCGACGATCTCCACCAGCACGCCTTCGTCCACCACCCAGCCGTCCGCGCCTTCGCTCTCGTAGGCGACCAGGCCGACGTCGGCGCTGCCGTACATCTGCTGCACGCGGATGCCGCGCTCGCCGAACCACGCGCGCAGCGAGGGCGGCAGCGCCTCGCCGGAGACCAGCGCCTTGCGCAGGCTGGTGCACGGCAGGCCCATCTCGTCGCCCTTCTCCAGCAGGATGCGCAGGAACGAGGGCGTGCCCGCGTAGGCGGCCGGCTGCAGGCTGGCCAGCGCCTGCACCTGCGATTCGGTCTGGCCCACGCCGGCCGGGAACACGCAGCAGCCCAGCTTGTGCGCGCCGCTCTCCATCATCATGCCGGCCGGCGTGAAGTGATAGGAGAAGGTGTTGTAGACCAGATCCCCGGCGCGAAAGCCGGCGGCGAACATGGCGCGCGCGATGCGCCACCAGTCCGCGCCGTGGCCGTCCGGCTCGTGAATGGGGCCGGGCGACTGGAAGATGTGGCGCAGCCCGCCCAGCGGCGTGGCGTTGAGCCCGCCGAGCGGCGGCGCGGCGCGCTGGCGCTGCGTGAGCTCGGACTTGCGCGTCACCGGCAGCGCGGCCAGCGCCGCGCGCGAGTCGAGCGCGTCCGGGTCCACCTCGCGCAGCAGTTGCGCGAAGTACGGCGCGTGCGCCTTGGCGTGGGCCACCTGCCGGCGCAGGTCCGCCAGCAGGGCCTGCGCGCGCGCGGCGGGCGCGCGCGTTTCCAGCGAATCGAAGTGTTCGGACATGGTTTGCGTATGAGTCGCGTGAATAGGGGCGATGCGGAAATCAGGCGAGCCAGCGCTTCCTTCGGCGATAACTCTTGACGTCGCGGAACGAGCTGCGCCCGCCGCCCTCGCCGTCGTTGGCCGCCACGCCGAGGTAGAACTCCTTCACGTCCTCGTTGGAGCGCAGCGCCTCGGCGGCGCCGTCCATCACCACGCGGCCGTTCTCGAGGATGTAGCCGTAGTCGGCGTAGCGCAGCGCCACCATCGTGTTCTGCTCGGCCAGCAGGAAGCTGACCTTCTCGCGCTGGTTGAGGTCGCGCACGATCTCGAAGATCTCTTCCACGATCTGCGGCGCGAGGCCCATCGAGGGCTCGTCGAGCAGGATCATGCTGGGCTTGGCCATCATGGCCCGGCCGATCGCGCACATCTGCTGCTCGCCGCCGGAGGTGTAGCCGGCCTGCGACTTGCGGCGCGTCTTCAGGCGCGGGAAATAGGCATAGATGTGCTCCAGCGCGTCGCGCGTCTCGGCGCGCGAGAGGCCGCGCGTGTAGGCGCCGGTGAGCAGGTTTTCTTCCAGCGTGAGGTGGGCGAAGCAGTGGCGCCCTTCCATCACCTGGATCACGCCGCGCCTGACCAGCGCGTTGGGCGTGAGGCGGTCCACGCGGTCGCCGCGGTATTCGATGGAGCCCTTGGTGACGTCGCCGCGCTCGGCATGCAGCAGGTTGGAGATGGCCTTGAGCGTGGTGGTCTTGCCCGCGCCGTTGGCGCCCAGCAGCGCCACGATCCGGCCTTCCGGCACGTCGAGCGAGACGCCCTTGAGCACCAGGATGACGTGGTCGTAGATGACTTCGATGTTGTTGACGGACAAGAGGGTCATGGTACGGCTCGGTTGGTGGTTCTTTCTGGCTGCGCCTGGCGTTTTCCTGCTCCCCTCTCCCACTTCATGGGAGAGGGGAGCAAACCCACAGCATCAGGCCATCACGACTTCATGCACCCCGGCGTGATTCCCTTCTCCTTGGCGAACTGCGCGGCGGTGGCCTTGAACAGCGGGTGGATCAGGTTCTTGTTGCCTTCGATCCAGTCGGACACCACGGTCCACCTGGCGCCGTCCCATTGCTGGATCTTCACCTTGCCGGAGCCTTCGTGGTTGTCGCAGCTGGTCTTGATCTCGGGCAGCAGGCCGGTGGCGCCGAGCTGCTGCAGGCGCGCGCTGGTGAGGTTGAGGTTCTCGAAGGCCCAGCGCATGTCGTCGCCGCTCATGACCTTGCCCTTGCCGTATTTGGCCTGGGCCACGCGAATGGCTTCCACCGTGACCACGGCGGCGGACACGCCGCGGTTGTAGAGCACGGAGCCGACCTTGTTGCGGTCCTGCATGTTGCCCTTGCCGGCGCCGTAGACCACCTTGTCGATGTCGGCGATGACGGGCACGGTCTTGCCGGCCACGTTCCAGGTGGCGCTCATGTAGCCCTTGGCGGCGTCGCCGGCGGGCACGGTGTCTTCCTCGGAGCCGGCCCACCACGAGCCGATCATCTTGTCGCGCGCGTAGCCGACCTTCTGCGCGGCCTTGAGCGCGGTCTGGTTCATCACGCCCCAGCCCCAGAAGATCACGTAGTCGGGGTTTTCCTGGCGGATCTTGAGCCACTGCGCGCCCTGCTCGTTGCCGGGGTGCGCCACCGGGATCTCGACGAGGTTGAACTTGCCGAGCTTGGCCTCGGCTTCCAGCGCCACGATGGGCTCCTTGCCGTAGGCGGAGTCGTGGTACAGGTAGACGATCTTCTTGCCGGCGAGCGAGCCGCCGTTCTTGCCGGCCAGGAACTTGACGATGGCCGAGACCTGCATCTGGTAGGTGGTCACGAGCGGGAAGGCGTAGGGGAACACCGAGCCGTCCACCGCGTCGGTGCGGCCGTAGCCCATCATCACCAGCGGCACCTTGTCGGCCGAGGTCTTGTCCACCAGCGCGTAGGAGATGCCGGTGGACATGGTGTGGTACGCGGTGCCCTTGCTGGCCGCGCTCTTGGACTTCAGGCGCTCATAGCATTCCACGCCCTTGGCGTTGTTGTACTCGGTCTCGCATTCTTCCCAAGAGAGCTTGACGCCGTTGACGCCGCCGTCCTTGAGGTTGACGTAATTGAGGTAGTCGATGAAGCCGCCGTAGAAGGACTGCCCGTTGGCGCCGTACGGCCCCACGCGGTAGCTGGGCAGCGCCACGAACTGCTCGCCGCTCTGGGCCTGCGCGGCCGGCGGCGCCAGCAGCGCGGCGCACGCGCCCGCGGCCACGGCGATGCGCCGCAGGTTGCGAATCAGGATGGTCATGACAGTCTCCTTCACCTTGGCAGGTGTGTGTTTGTTATGGAATAACCGTTTTGCTTGGTCCGACCTCGAAATCTCGTCAATGTCTCAATGCGGGAACGGCCACAGCCGCAGCTTTTCCTTGGCGATCTGCCACAGCCGCGCGAGCCCGTGCGGCTCCACCACCAGGAAGAAGATGATGAGCGCGCCGAACACCATCAGCTGGATATGCGACACCGCCGCGTTGGTGAACGGCAGGTGCAGCAGCGCGGCCAGCGGCGGCAGCACGTTGTCCAGGAAGATCGGCAGCAGCAGGATGAAGGCCGCGCCGAGGAAGGCGCCGAGGATGCTGCCCACGCCGCCGATGATGATCATGAACAGCACGCGGAACGACAGGTCCAGCGAGAAGCCGTCCGGCTCCACCGAGCCGAGGTAGCAGAACGCATAGAGCGCGCCGGCCACGCCGCAGTAGAACGAGCTGACGGCGAACGCCAGCAGCTTGGTGCGCATGAGCGGGATGCCGATCACCTCGGCGGCCACGTCCATGTCGCGCACCGACATCCACGCGCGGCCCGTGGACGAGCGCACCAGGTTCTTGGCCACCACCGCCAGCACCGTCACCAGCGCGAGCACGAACAGGTATTTCTTCACGGGCGTGTCGATGGCGATGCCGAACAGCGCGAGCTTCTGCGCGGTGATCACGCCGGAGGAGCTGTTGTTGGAGAACCAGGGAAACTTGGTCAGCGCCCACACCACGAAGAACTGCGCGGCCAGCGTGGCCACGGCGAGGTAGAAGCCCTTGATGCGCAGCGACGGCAGGCCGAACGCCACACCGACCAGCGCGGCGGACAGCCCCGCCAGGATGAACGTGAGCAGCACCGGCAGCCCTTCGATGCGCAGCTGGAAGTTGTACGCGGCGTAGGCGCCCACCGCCATGAACGCGGCGGTGCCGAGCGAGAGCTGGCCGGCGTAGCCGGTCAGGATGTTGAGGCCGAGCGCGGCCAGCGCGAAGATCAGGAACGGGATCAGGATGGCGGAGAACCAGTATTCCGACGCGGTGAACGGAAGCGCCACGAAGGCCACCGCCATCAGCACGGCGAAGCCGATGCGGTCCTGGCGGATCGGGAATACCTGGCTGTCGGCCTCGTAGGTGGTCTTGAACTGGCCGGCTTCACGATAGAACATGGGGTTGTCTCCTGTTGGGGCCGTGCCGCTCAGACGCGGTCGATGTGTTTTTCGCCGAACAGCCCCTCGGGCCGCACCAGCAGGAAGAGCAACGCGAACACGTAGGGGAACCACCCTTCGATGCCGCCGAAGTTGCCGCCGAACGCGGACTGGAACACCGGCGGAATGTAGATCTCGGCCAGCTTCTCGGACGCGCCGATGATGAGCCCGCCGACGATGGCGCCCGGCACCGAGGTGAAGCCGCCCAGGATCAGCACCGGCAGCGCCTTGAGCGCCGTCAGCGTCAGCGCGAACTGCACGCCATTGCGCGAGCCCCACAGCATGCCCGCCACCAGCGCGACGAACCCCGCCACGCCCCACACGATGGCCCAGATGTGCTGCAGCGGAATCCCCAGCGACAGCGCCGCCTGGTGGTCGTCCGCCACCGCGCGCAGCGCGCGGCCGACCTTGGTGAACTGGAAGAACAGCGCCAGCGCGCCGACCAGGATGCCGGCGATGGCCGCCGCGGCGAGGTCGAACTTGGACAGCACGATGTTGAAGCGCGTGAGGATGGCCTCGATCGGCTCGTCGACGATGCCGAGGTTGATCGGCCGCACTTCGTTGCCGAACAGCAGCGGCCCCAGCCCTTCGAGAAAGAACGACAGGCCGATGGTGGCCATGAACAGCGTGATGGGCGGCTGGTTGACCAGCTTGCGCAGCACGAAGCGCTCGGTGCTGATGCCCACCACCAGCATCACGCCGAACGCGCCGATCACCGCGGCCCACATCGGCAGGCCCTTGTCCATCAGCCCCACCACCGCGAGCGCGGCGAAGTAGACCATCGCGCCCTGGGCGAAGTTGAACACGCCCGAGGCCTTGTAGATCAGCACGAAGCCGAGCGCCACCAGCGAGTACATCAGTCCCGACAGCAGGCCGCCGATCAGGATCTCGAAGAAGAACGTCATGATGTTCCTTGTTCCCTGTTACCTGGATCCCGCGCGTCAGTGCCCGGCGCCGAGGTAGGCGCGGATCACGTCCGGGTTGGCCTTGACCACGTCGGGCGTGCCGTCGCCGATCTTCTTGCCGTAGTCGAGCACCACCACGCGGTCGGAGATGTCCATCACCACGCCCATGTCGTGCTCGATCAGCACGATGGTGGTGCCGAACTGGTGGTTCACGTCGAGGATGAAGCGGCACATGTCCTGCTTTTCTTCCACGTTCATGCCGGCCATCGGTTCGTCGAGCAGCAGCATGGACGGCTCGGCCGCCAGCGCCCGCGCGAGTTCCACGCGCTTCTGCAGGCCGTAGGGCAGGCGCCCCACCGGGGTCTTGCGGATGGCCTGGATCTCCAGGAAGTCGATCACTTCCTCGACCTTGCGGCGGTGCCGCGTTTCCTCGTTGCGCGCCGGGCCCCACCACAGCGCGTTGGCCAGCAGGCCGCTGCGGAATTTGGTGTTGCGCCCGGTCATGATGTTGTCGAGCACGGTCATGCCCTTGAACAGCGCGATGTTCTGGAAGGTGCGCGCGATGCCCTGGCGCGCGGCCTCGGTCGGATGCATCTTGCGGCGTTCCTCGCCGCGAAAGACGATGCGGCCCTGCTGCGGGTGGTAGACCCCGTTGATGACGTTGAGCATGGAACTCTTGCCCGCGCCATTGGGGCCGATGATGGCGCGGATCTCGTGCTCGCGCACATCGAACGAGATGTCGGTGAGCGCCTTCACCCCGCCGAACGAGAGCGAGATGTTCTGCAGGTCCAGGATCACGTCGCCGGCCTGGCGCGCGTGCGCCTGCGCGGCCTGCGCATCCTCCCGCGGAGACTCCGCCGCGATCGCCGCGGCGGACGCGCCGCTCCATGCGGGCTGGCCATCGCCGCCGCGCGCTACGCCTTGCCATGCCATCTGCGTCATCCTTGCGTCCCCGCTCATGCCGCGCGCGCCGCGCCGGCGGCCGGCGGGAAGCGCTTCACATCGACCAGCTTCAGGGTGGCCGAGACGCTGCCTTCGCGCCCGTCCTCGAACTTCACGCGCGTCTCGATGAACTGCTCGCCGCGGCCGGCGAACAGCGCATCGACCAGCGCGGCGTATTTCTCCGCGATAAAGCCGCGCCGCACCTTGCGCGTGCGCGTGAGCTCGTCGTCGTCGGGGTCGAGCTCCTTGTGCAGGATCAGGAAGCGCGCCACCTGCGAGCCGGCCAGCATGGCGTCGGCCGCGAGGTCCGCGTTCACCTGCGCCACGCACTCGCCGATCATGGCGATCACCTCGGGCTGCGCGGCCAGGTCGATATAACCGGCATACGGCAGGTGGCGCCGCTCGGCCCAGTTGCCCACCGCGTCGAAGTCGATGTTGATGAACGCGCAGACGCGCTCGCGCCCGGTGCCGAAGGCCACCGCTTCCTTGATGTAGGGGAAGAACTTGAGCTTGTTCTCGATGTACTTGGGCGCGAACATCGCGCCGTCGGCGAGCTTGCCCACGTCCTTGGCGCGGTCGATGATCTTGAGGTGGCCGTCGGCGTCGATCACGCCGGCGTCGCCGGTCATGAAATAGCCTTCGTCGTTGATGGCCTCGCGGGTGGCGTCGTCGCGCTTGTAGTAGGACTTGAGCAGGCCCACGCCGCGCACCAGCACCTCGCCGTTGTCGGCAATGCGGATCTCCATGCCGGGCGCGGCCGGGCCGACCGAGTCGAACTTGACCTTGCCGTCGGGCTGCAGGCAGACGTAGGCGCAGGTCTCGGTCTGGCCGTAGAACTGCTTGAGGTTGACGCCGATGGAGCGGTAGAAGCGGAACAGGTCCGGGCCGATGGCCTCGCCGGCGGTGTAGCCCACGCGGATGCGGCTCATGCCGAGCACGTTGCGCAGCGGCCCGTAGATCAGCGCTTCGCCGACGGCGTAGCGCAGGCGCTCGGCCAGCGGCACCGGGCGGCCGTCGAGGATGTCGGTGCCGCAGCGGCGCGCCACGTTCATGGCCCAGTGGAACAGGCGCCGCTTGGCCCAGCCCGCGTCTTCCATGCGGATCATCACCTGCGTGAGCAGGTTCTCGTAGATGCGCGGCGGCGCGAAGTAATAGGTAGGGCCGATCTCGCGCAGGTCGGTCATCACGGTGTCGCGCGACTCGGGGCAATTCACCGTGAAACCGGCCACCAGCGCCTGCGCGTAGGAGAACAGGTTGTCGCCGACCCACGCCATCGGCAGGTAGGACAGCACGTCGTCGCCGGGCACGAGGCCGTCGAACGCGCAGCCGTTGCGCGCCGCGCCGATCAGGCCGCGGTGCGAATGGCACACGCCCTTGGGCTTGCCGGTGGTGCCGGAGGTGTAGAGGATGATGGCGGTGTCCTCGGGCGAGCCGGCCTCGACCGCGGCATCGAAGAAACCGGGGTTGGCGCGGTCGAACTCGCGGCCGATCTCCTGCAGGCGCGCATACGACATCAGCGCCGGATGGTCGTAGCCGCGCAGCCCGCGCGGGTCTTCGTAGACGATGTGGCGCACGGCGCGCTGCGCCTGGACTTCGAGCAGCTTGTCGACCTGCTCCTGGTCCTCGACGATGGCGAAGTCGATCTCGGCGTCGTCGAGCACGTAGACCATCTCGCCGCCGATGGCGTCCTGGTACAGCGGCACGGGCACGCCGCCGAGCGCCTGCGCGGCGCTCATGGCCCAGTACAGGCGCGGGCGGTTGTCGCCCACCACCGCGAGGTTCATGCCGCGCGCAAAACCGAGCGCGGCCAGCCCGCAGGCGAGCGCGCGCACCTCCTGCGCGGCCTGCGCCCAGCTGTAGGTCTGCCAGATACCGAGGTCCTTCTCGCGGTAGGCCGGGCTTCCGGGCCGCTGCTGGGCATGCGCCAGCAGCAGGCGCGGGAAGGTCGTCGCCGACGGTTCCTGCATCGCTGTCTCCTTTCCCTCGGCGGCGGGGCTCCGCGGCCGGTGTCAAGCCTGCTTCCGCTGGTTATACTTGGCCTGTTTTGCCCGCCGGCGGCCCTGCGGCTGCCGCGTCGCAACAAGCCCGCCGCGCCTGTCCTGGCGCGCACTCGCGGTTCGTGGTGATCGTAAGATAGTTCATGCCATTTCCCCCGGTTGTCACGCCGGTGACAATTCGGGGTTAATCCCTACGGGAAGGGTTTTCAGCTAATGCTTAACGATTTCGTGGACCGCTGCGTGTGGGCGGCCGACCTCACGCCCGAGCAGCGCGACCGCGTGCGCCGCGCGATGTGCGTGCGCGAGTACAGCCAGGGCGACTACGTCTGCCACAAGGGCGACGTGGCCGAGCACTGGCTGGGCGTGCTCGAAGGCATCGTCAAGATCACCACGGTGTCGCCCTCGGGCAAGTCGGTGACGTTCACCGGCGTGCCCACCGGCGGCTGGTTCGGCGAGGGCGCGGTGCTCAAGCGCGAGATCCGCAAGTACGACGTGATGGCGCTGCGCCGCTCGCGCATCGCCTTCCTGCCGCTCGACACCTTCCAGTGGCTGCTCGATACCAGCCTGCCGTTCACGCGCTTCCTGCTCACGCAGTTCAACGAGCGGCTCGGGCAGTTCATCGCCGCGGTGGAATACGAGCGCCTGCTCGACATCGACTCGCGCGTGGCGCGCGCGGTGTCGTCGCTGTTCAACGAGCACCTGTATCCGGGGCTGGGCACCACGCTGGAAATCTCGCAGGAGGAGATCGGCCTGCTGGCGGGCATCTCGCGCCAGCGCGCCAACCAGGCGCTCAAGGTGCTGGAGCAACAGGGGCTGGTGAAGGTGGACTACGGCGTGATCGAGGTGCTGGACCTGGAGGGGCTGCGGCAGTACGGAGAGTGACGCTCCGGGTTGCTTCCCCGCGGCGCCGGCTACCGCCGCCGTGCGTCAGGATGATGACGGCGGCGGGCCGATGCGCGCCGCGCGACAGGGCCGCATCCGGCGGGCATGCGCGTCACGCCGCTCCTATACAATCGCGCCTCGTCTCCCAGCGTCCTCCGACAAGTATCCCCATCATGCGAAAGGCTTTCCTGGCCGCCCTGGCGGCGCTGACCTGCGGCGCGTCCGCGCTGGCCGCCACCGAGATCCGCGGCGCGGGCTCCACCGCCGCCGCGCCCATCTACCGCGTCTGGGCGGACGGCTACAAGGCCGCCACCGGCGTCACGCTCCAGTACGACGCGGTCGGCTCGGGCGAGGGCCTCAAGCGCGTGCGCGCCGGGCAGGTGGATTTCGGCGCGTCGGACGTGCCCATGCCGGAGGCGGAAGCGAAGAAGGCCGGGCTGGTGTTCGTGCCGTCGGTGGTGACGGGCGCGGTGCCGGTGGTCAACCTGCCCGGCGTGCCGCAGGGCAGGCTCAAGCTGACCGGCGAGGTGCTGGCGGCGATCTTCCTGGGCAAGCTCACGGCGTGGGACGCGCCGGAGATCCGCGCGCTCAACCCCGGCATCGCGCTGCCGCGCCTGCCGATCCGCCCGGTGGTGCGCGCGGACGGCTCGGGCACCACCTACCATTTCAGCAGCTACCTGAGCGCTGTGAGCGCGGACTGGAAGGCCACCTACGGCACCCAGTCCACCTTGCCGTGGCCGTCGTCCTTCACCGCCGCGCGCGGCAGCAGCGAGGTGGTCGGTGCCGTGCAGGGCACGGCCGGCACCATCGGCTACGTGGACTACAACTACGTGCTCGACGCCGGCCTCAACGCCGTGCAGCTGCGCAACGCGGCCGGGCGCTTCGTGCCGGCGCAGGTCGACAACTTCCGCGAGGCGGTGGTGCAGAGCGAGTGGAACCAGAAGGGCAACTTCACCGCGAGCCTGGTGAACCAGCCGGGCGCCAACGCGTGGCCGATCACGATGGGCACCTTCATCGTGGTGCCGGCGGTCAGCCAGAGCGGCGCGCGCACGCTCGATGCGCTGAAGTTCGTCACCTGGGGCTACCTGCGCGGCGACGACCTGGCGCGCGAGGCGAAGTTCGTGCCGCTGCCCGAGCGCGTGCAGGCGCGCGCCTACCGCGAGCTGGCGCGCGTGACCGACCGCTCGGGCGCGCCGATCGGCCTGAGCAGCATCGGCGCGCCGGGCCGCTGACGCGCGGGCCGCCCCGCTGCCGGGCGGCGACCACGGGGTGACGGCTACAAGGTGACGACGATCTTGCCGACCTGCGCGTTGGACTCCATGTAGCGGTGCGCCGCGGCCATGTCCTCGAAGGCGAAGGTCTTGTCCACCACCGAGCGCAGCTGGCCGGAGGCGAGCCCGGCGTTGACGAAGTCGCGGGCCTTGCCGAGCCGCTCCGGGTCGGTGGTGATCTCGAACAGCTCGTAGCCGCGCAGCGTCAGGTGCTTGCCGAGCAGGTCCATCACCGGCACCGGGATGTCGCCAGTGTCGAGCGCGCCGTACTGGAAGAAGATGCCGCCCGCGCATAGCGCCTTGAACAGCCTGGCGGCTTCCGGCCCGCCGACCGGGTCGAACGCCATGCGCGCGCCGGCGCCGCCGGTGATGCGCGCCACCTCGGCAACGAGATCCTGCTCCTGCGTGGCGATGACATGCGCCGCGCCGGCGTCCAGCAGCGCCTGCCGCTTGCCGCTGCCGCGCGTCAGCGCCACCGGCACCGCGCCCGCCATCCTGGCGATCTGGATCGCGGCCAGGCCCACGCTGCTGGAGGCCGCGCGCACCAGCACGGTCTCGCCGGCGCGCAGGTTGCCGAGTTCGACCAGCGCGCCGTAGGCGGTGACGAACATCATCCACGCCGCGGCGGCATCGACGAACGACAGGCCGCGCGGGTGCTTCACCACCGCATGCGCGGGCGCGTTGACGAGCTCGCCGTACATGCCGTAGTCGGCGAACGAGAAGGCGGGCACCACGCTGACCTCGTCGCCGGGCGCGAAGCCCGCCACGCCGGCGCCGACCGCATCGACCACGCCGGCGGCTTCATAGCCCAGGCGGGCCGGAAAGCGCGGCTCGATCACGTATTGCCCGCTGCGGTACATCACTTCGGCGCGGTTCAGGCCGATCGCCTTGACGCGGATGCGCACTTCGCCGGCGCCGGGCGCGGCCACCTCCACTTCATGCAGCTCCAGCACCTCGGGACCGCCGGTGCGGTTGAACTGATAGACCTTTGGCATTGCGTCGTTCTCTTGGCGAATCTGGCGGTTGTCTGAAAATGAGGCGGAGCGGGGAACGGCAGTCAGAACGCGTAGCGGCGCATGCCGCCGTCGACCAGCATCACCGTGCCGGTGATGTAGCGCGCCCGCGGCGACACCAGGAACGCCACCGCGTTGGCCACGTCCTCGGGCTCGCCGAAGTCGCGCAGCGCGATCTCGCGCTCGGCGAACTTGCGGCGCTCGTCGCCGGGGTACAGGCGGCGGATCTGCGCGGTGTCGATCAGGCCGGGCTGCACGCAGTTGACCGTGATGCCGTGCTGGCCGAGCTGCTCGGACAGGCCCTTGGACCAGACCACGAGGCCGGCCTTGGCCACCATCGCGGCATTGACCACTTCCGGCTCGAGGTTGCCGGACAGGCTGACGATGGCGCCCGACTTGCGTTCGAGGAAATTGGGCAGCAGCGCCTGGGTGAGCTGGCGGTGGCGGTCGAAGTTGAGCGTCATGCCTTCGAGCCATTGCGCCTCGGGCGCGTCCACGCCCATCGGGCGGCTGCCGCCGGCGTTGTTGACGAGGATGTCGACGTGGCCGAGCCGCGCCAGCGCGGCGTCGGCGATGCGGCGCGGGCCGTCGTCGGCGACGAAGTCCTGCACCAGCAGGACGGGGTCGGCGCCGCCGGCGGCGACGATCTCGTCGGCCAGGCTGGCGAGCAGCGCTTCGTCGCGCGCGGTCGCCAGCACCCTGGCGCCCTCGGCGGCCAGCGTCCTGGCGATGGCGCGGCCGATGCCCTGGCTGGCGCCGGTGACGACGGCGGTCTTGCCGCTGAGCTGCAGGTCCATCTTGTTTCCCGGTTCGGTGCCGCGTGGGCGGCAAATGCGATTGGCAGGCGGGCGCAGGCGCCGACCTCGTCGCCCGGCCGTGGCATGCGAAGACCCGCGAAGACCAGCAAGGACCGGCACTGCCCGCGGCGGGAATCTACGCGCAATGCCCGCGCCGATAAACGCGCGCCGGCGAACTTGACTATTGCCGTGGCAATAACAATGGCGCGCGGCCGCCGCTCAGGCCAGCCCGCGCTCGACGAACAACGCCTCCAGCCAGCCGATGAACGCATCGACCTTGGGCGGCCGGTGGCGGCGCTGCGTCATGACCACGGAGATCGGCCTGGGCACCGGCTTGCAGTGCGGCAGGACCTCGACCAGTTGGCCGGCGTCGATGTAGGGCTGCAGCGCGGGCCGCAGGCCCTGCAGCAGGCCGAGTCCGGCCAGCCCGCAGGCGTGGAACGCTTCGGAGTCGTCCACCACGATGTCGCTGGGCACCTGCCTGGTGACGATGCGGTCGCCCGCGTCGAACTGCCATTCGAGCGTGCGCCGGCCGTGCTGGACCAGGAAGTTGACCGCGACGTGGCGGTCGAGGTCGTCGAGCGAGGCCGGCGTGCCGTGCCGGGCCAGGTAGCCGGGCGAGCCGCACGTCACCATCGGGATGGTGCCGATGCGGCGCGCCACCAGGCTGGAATCGGCCAGCTCGCCGAGGCGCACGGCGCAGTCCACGCCTTCGCCGATCAGGTCGACGTGGTGGTCGGATGAGCGCAGCACGAGCTCGATGGCGGGATAGCGCCGGCGGAAGTCGGGCAGCGCCGGCACGATGATGGCCTTGGCCACCGCCGTGGGCATGTCCAGGCGCAGCTTGCCCTTGGGCGGGCGCGTCGGCGAGAACAGCGCGAGCGTGTCGGCGAAGTCGCCGAGCAGTTGGGTGCAGCGCTGGTAGAACTCCTCGCCTTCCTCGGTCATGCTCAGCTTGCGCGTGGTGCGGTGGAGCAGTTGCACGCCCAGCTCGCGCTCGAGCTGCTGGATGGCCTTGGTCACGGCGGGGCGATGGAACTGATTGGCCTGCGCGGCGCGCGCGAAGCTGCCGTGGTCGACCACCTGGACGAAGATTCCCATCGCTTCGAACATATTCATGCTTGCCTTGTCCTGTCTGAGATCTGAAAGTTGCCGGCGCGCGCCATTTTCGTTCATTGCCCGCGCGCGGGCGGGACGCGGCTTCGCGTGCGCTCTTTCGTGCGGTTTTTTGTGCGGTTTTTTGTGCGGACTCGCGCACCAGAATGGATCATCGCCGCGCCGCCACTGCGACAACATGCCGCAGGTGACGGCGCCGCATCGGGCACCGCATTAATCGTTTGAAATATTTCGCCCGGACAATGTCGGGAAAACCCTGCGTAGCCGGGATAGAATCACCTATCTGCGTATCGGTAGGCGCACTCACGCCACGCATCGTGAGGCCCCGGCGGCACGTTCCTTGCTCGCTTCTGCGGCATGACTGCCACCGTCCCGAAACGCTCGACACCGGGCTGCCTCGTGCCCCGCGCCAGGAACCAAACTCCGGCGCAGGCTGCCTGAGCGTTCGTTGCCCGGTATTTCATTTCCCTATCATCCTCTTGTAATCATCTGACCTGTCAGCTATCTTCGCATCCACAATCGCAATTGCCGCCGGATTTCCGGCGTAGGCGCCTGCTGGCGGGCGCTCTCACTCAACCGTATCGGCTGACCCACGCGACCGCAGAATGGACGGTCCGGCGGTCGAGCGGGTCTCGCAGTCTTTCAATCTTCTAGGAAATCGCAATGCAACGATCGCGCATCACGCGTGCTTTGATTCTGGGCGTGCCGGGGATTGCCCTGGCCGCGCTCGCCGGATGCGGCAAGAAAGAACAGGCGGCCGCGGCACCGCAGCCGCCGCAGGTCGGGGTGGTCACGCTGGCGCCGGAGTCGGTCATGGTGGACTCCGAGCTGCCGGGCCGCACCACCGCCTACCTCGTCGCCGAAGTGCGGCCGCAGGTCGACGGCATCATCCAGCACCGGCTGTTCAAGGAAGGCAGCGACGTCAAGCAGGGTCAGCAGTTGTACCAGATCGACCCGTCCACCTACGACGCCGCCTACAAGAGCGCGCAGGCCACGCTGGAATCGAGCCGGCTGCTGGCCGAGCGCTACGGCAAGCTGGTCGCCGACGAGGCGGTCAGCAAGCAGGCCGCGGCCGAGGCCAAGGCGTCGTTCCTGCAGGCGCAGGCCGCCGTGCAGCGCGCCGAGATCAACCTGCGCTACACCAAGGTGCTGGCGCCGATCTCCGGGCGCATCGGCCGCTCCAGCGTGACCCAGGGCGCGCTGGCGGTCAACGGGCAGGCCACCGCGCTGGCCACGGTGCAGCAGATCGACCCGATCTTCGTCGACGTGACGCAGCCCTCGTCCACGCTGCTGCGCCTGCGCCGCGAGCTGGCCGACGGCAAGCTCGACGGCGCCGGCGCCAACGCGGCCAAGGTGAACCTGCGGCTGGAGGACGGCACGACCTACCCCGAGACCGGCCGGCTCGAGTTCTCCGAGGTGTCGGTGGACCAGGGCACCGGCTCGGTGACGCTGCGCGCGGTGTTCCCGAACCCGAACCACGTGCTGCTGCCGGGCATGTTCGTGCACGCGCGCCTGAGCGAAGGCGTCAAGGCCAACGCGATCCTGGCGCCGCAGGTCGGCGTCACGCGCGACCTCAAGGGCCAGGCCACCGCGCTGGTGGTCAACGCCAAGGACGAGGTCGAGCTGCGCACGCTCACCACCGAGCGCGCGGTCGGCGACAAGTGGCTGGTGAGCAGCGGCCTGAACGCCGGCGACCGCGTCATCGTCGAGGGCCTGCAGTTCGTGCGCCCGGGCGCCAAGGTCAAGGCGGTGCCGGCGGCCGCGCAGGCTTCCGGCAACGCGCCGGCCGCCGCCGCGCCGGCCAAGTCCTGAGCACGCGCCCGAGCAAGGAACAAGGGATAAGGAATCCTCCATGTCTAAATTCTTCATCGATCGCCCGATCTTCGCGTGGGTGATCGCGCTGGTCATCATGCTCGCCGGCGTGCTGTCGATCCGGGCACTGCCGATCAGCCAGTACCCGGCGATCGCGCCGCCGACCATCGCCATTTCGGTCAACTACCCCGGCGCTTCCGCCGAGACGGTGCAGGACACGGTCGTGCAGGTCATCGAGCAGCAGCTCAATGGCCTGGACCGCCTGCGCTACATCTCGTCGGAAAGCAATTCCGACGGCAGCATGACCATCACCGTGACCTTCGAGCAGGGCACCAACCCCGACATCGCGCAGGTGCAGGTGCAGAACAAGCTGCAGCTGGCCACGCCGCTGCTGCCGCAGGAAGTCCAGCAGCAGGGCATCCGCGTGACCAAGTCGGTGCGCAACTTCCTGCTCATCGTGGGCCTGATCTCGACCGATCCGAAGGTGACGCGCGAGGACTTGTCGAACTACATCGTCTCGAACATCCAGGATCCGCTGTCGCGCACCTACGGCGTGGGCGACTTCCAGGTGTTCGGCTCGCAGTACGCGATGCGCGTGTGGATCGACCCGGCCAAGCTCAACAGCTTCCAGCTCGCGCCGCTCGACGTCAGCAACGCCATCAAGGCGCAGAACGTGCAGGTGGCCTCCGGCCAGCTGGGCGGGCTGCCGGCGGTCAAGGGCCAGCAGCTCAACGCCAGCGTGATCGGCAAGACCCGCCTGCAGACCAGCGAGCAGTTCGGCAACATCCTGCTCAAGGTCAACCCGGACGGCTCGCAGGTGCGCCTGAAGGACGTGGCGCAGGTGGAGCTGGGCGGCCAGGACTACAACATCAACGCGCTCTACAACGGCCAGCCGGCTTCCGGCATCGCCGTGCGCCTGGCCAGCGGCGCCAACGCGCTGGAGACGGTCAAGGCGATCCGCCAGACGCTGGACCAGCTGCAGCCGTTCTTCCCGCAGGGCATGAAGGTAGTGTACCCGTATGACACCTCGCCGGTGATCTCGGGCTCCATCCACGAGGTGGTGAAGACGCTGCTCGAAGCCATCGTGCTGGTGTTCCTGGTGATGTACCTGTTCCTGCAGAACGTGCGCGCCACGCTGATCCCGACCATCGCCGTGCCGGTGGTGCTGCTGGGCACGTTCGGCGTGCTGGCGGCGTTCGGCTACTCGATCAACACGCTGACCATGTTCGGCATGGTGCTGGCGATCGGCCTGCTGGTGGACGATGCCATCGTGGTGGTGGAGAACGTCGAGCGGGTGATGGCCGAGGAAGGGCTGTCGCCCAAGGAGGCCGCGCGCAAGTCGATGGGGCAGATCCAGGGCGCGCTGGTGGGCATCGCGATGGTGCTCTCGGCGGTGTTCCTGCCGATGGCGTTCTTCGGCGGCTCGACCGGCGTGATCTACCGCCAGTTCTCGATCACCATCGTCTCGTCGATGGTGCTGTCGGTGCTGGTGGCGCTGGTGCTGACGCCGGCGCTGTGCGCGACCATGCTCAAGCCGATCGACAAGGGCGACCACGGCGAGCACAAGCGCGGCTTCTTCGGCTGGTTCAACCGCAAGTTCATCTCCACCACGCAGAGCTACGAGCGCAGCGTGCAGGGCATCCTGCGCCGGCGCATTCCGTTCCTGCTGCTCTACGTGGCGATCGTCGCGGCGATGGCCTTCCTGTTCACGCGCATCCCGACCTCGTTCCTGCCGGAAGAAGACCAGGGCGTGCTGTATGCCCAGGTGCAGACGCCGCCGGGCGCGACCGCCGAGCGCACGCAGAAGGTGCTCGACCAGATGCGCGAGTACCTGCTCAAGGACGAAGGCAAGGTGGTGGACTCGCTGTTCACGGTCAACGGCTTCAACTTCGCCGGCCGCGGCCAGAACTCGGGCCTGGCGTTCATCCTGCTCAAGCCGTGGGAAGAGCGCAGCGGCGAGAACACCAGCGTGTTCGACCTGACCCAGCGCGCGCAGCGCAAGTTCGCCTCGTTCCGCGATTCGCTGTCGTTCGCGTTCGCGCCGCCCGCGGTGCAGGAGCTCGGCAACGCCACCGGCTTCGACCTCTACATGCAGGACCAGGCGGGCCTGGGCCACCAGGCGCTGATGAACGCGCGCGACAAGTTCCTGCAGCTCGCGTCGAAGAACCCGGTGCTGCAGCGCGTGCGCCCGAACGGCCTGAACGACCAGCCGCAGTACATGCTGGAAATCGACGACGAGAAGGCGCGCGCGCTGGGCCTGTCGCTGTCGGACATCAACAACACGGTGTCGATCGCGTGGGGCTCGAGCTACGTCAACGACTTCATCGACCGCGGCCGCGTCAAGCGGGTCTACCTGCAGGGCCAGCCCAACTCGCGCATGAACCCGGACGACGTGGACAAGTGGTTCGTGCGCAACGACAAGGGCACGATGGTGCCGTTCTCGGCCTTCGCCACCGGCCGCTGGGGTTATGGCTCGCCCAAGCTGCAGCGCTACAACGGCGTGCCGGCGGTGGAAGTGCTCGGCGAGCCGGCCGCGGGCCGCAGCTCGGGCGAGGCGATGGCCGCCGTCGAGGAAATCATGAAGCAGATGCCGCCGGGCATCGGCTATGCGTGGACCGGCCTGTCGTATGAAGAGCGGCTGTCGGGCTCGCAGGCGCCGGCGCTGTACGCGCTGTCGCTGCTCGTGGTGTTCCTGTGCCTGGCCGCGCTGTACGAAAGCTGGTCGATCCCGTTCTCGGTGATGCTGGTGGTGCCGCTGGGCGTGATCGGCGCGCTGCTGGCCACGCTGCTGCGCGGGCTGTCCAACGACGTGTTCTTCCAGGTGGGCCTGCTGACCACGGTCGGCCTGTCGGCCAAGAACGCGATCCTGATCGTGGAATTCGCCAAGGAGCTGCATGAGCAGGGCAAGGGCCTGGTCGAGTCCGCGGTCGAGGCCTGCCGCATGCGGCTGCGCCCGATCATCATGACCTCGCTCGCGTTCATGCTGGGCGTGGCGCCGCTGGCGGTATCGAGCGGCGCCGGCGCCGGCAGCCAGCACGCGATCGGCACGGGCGTGATCGGCGGCATGGTGACGGCCACGGTCCTGGCCATCTTCTGGGTGCCGCTGTTCTTCGTCGCGGTGGGCGCGCTGTTCAAGCGCAAGCCCCACGACGACGCCGCCCCCATCAAAACGGAAGCGCTCCAATGAAAAAACACGTGATTGGCCTGGCCGCCGCGGCGGCGCTCGCTGCGCTGTCCGGTTGCAGCCTGATTCCGCACTACGAGCGCCCGGCCGCGCCGGTGGCGGGCGCCTACCCGCAGGGCCCGGCCTACCCGCAGGCCGCCCCCGCCCAGGCGCCGCAGGCGACCGAACTCGGCTGGCGCGAGTTCTTCGCCGACCCGCGCCTGCGCCGCCTCATCGAGACGGCGCTCGACAACAACCGCGACCTGCGCGTGGCCGCGCTCAACGTCGAGGCCTACCGCGCGCAGTACCGCATCCAGCGCGCCGAGCTGTTCCCCGAGGTGGACGCCAGCGGCTCGGGCTCGCGCCAGCGCGTGCCGGCCGACCTGTCCACCACCGGCCAGCGCGTCATCAGCAGCAGCTACGGCGTGTCGCTCGGCACCACCGCGTGGGAGCTCGACCTGTTCGGGCGCGTGCGCAGCCTGAGCACCGCCACGCTGGAGCGCTACTTCGCCAGCCAGGAAGCCATGCGCGGCACCCATGTCGCGCTGGTCGCCAGCGTGGCGGACGCCTACCTGACGCTGCGCGCCGACGAGGCGCTGCTGAAGCTCACGCGCGACACGCTCGGCACCTACGAGCGCAGCTACCGCCTGACCAAGCGCAGCTACGACGAAGGCGTGGCCTCGCGCCTGGACCTGCGCCAGGCGCAGACCAGCGTGGAAACCGCGCGCGCCAGCCTGGCCCGCTACACGCGCCAGGTCGCGCAGGACGAGAACGCGCTGCTGGTGCTGCTCGGCACCGCCAGCATGCCGGCCGACCTGCCGCCTGGGCTGGACCTCGACCAGAAGCTGCTGGCCGAAGTCCCGGCCGGCCTGCCGTCCGACCTGCTGCAGAACCGGCCCGACATCCTCTCGGCCGAGCACCAGTTGCTGTCGGCCAACGCCGACATCGGCGCGGCGCGCGCGGCGTTCTTCCCCAGCATCAGCCTGACCGCCTCCGCCGGCACGGCCAGCAACCAGCTCTCCGACCTGTTCTCGGCGGGCTCGGGCACCTGGTTGTTCCAGCCGCACATCAACCTGCCGCTGTTTACCGCGGGCAGCCTGTCGGCAAGCCTGGACTACGCGCGCATCCAGAAGGACATCAACGTGGCGCAGTACGAACGCACCATCCAGACCGCCTTCCGCGAAGTCGCCGACGGGCTGGCCGCGCGCGGCACGTTCAGCGAGCAGCTCCAGGCGCAGACGCGGCTGGTCGACGCCACGCAGGACTACTACAAGCTGGCCGAGCAGCGTTACCGCACCGGGGTCGACAATTACCTGACCGTGCTCGACGCGCAGCGCCAGCTGTATAGCGCGCAGCAGGTGCTGATTGGCGACCGGCTCAACCAGTTGAGCAGCGAGGTCAATCTGTACAAGGCGCTTGGAGGTGGGTGGAAGGATGTGGTTGGGGGGGCCGGGACGCCGGCTTCGTAGGGGGGAGGCTGGGTTCCTTGTTCTAGCTGCTGTGGGCCTGGCGGCTCGGACTTGATTGGTGGTTCGAGCTTGGGGTCCTTGTTCTAGCTTTCGTGGGTCTTTAGGCTCGGGCGGTTTTGGTGCTT
>NZ_AQPL01000471.1:0-12288 GCF_000395345.1 Cupriavidus sp. WS
CCGGGGAGTTCTGTCATGTCGGTCTCCTTATCGTGATCGCGTGATTGCGTGATTGCATGAGCGCGCGATCGTTGTCTTCGTGCGCCGGACCGTCGTCAGACGTGGCCGAGCGTGCGCACCACGCACAGCGTCATCAGCATGGTGGCCACCTGCTTGCGCGCGCCGTCCTTCTCGCAGAACACGTCGCCCTGCGCCACGATCAGCGTGCGGCCGGGCTTGAGCACGCGGCCCACGGCGACCAGCCGCTCGCCCTGCGCCGGCGACAGCAGGTTGATCTTGTACTCGGCGGTCAGCCCGGCCTCGCCCTCGGCCACCATCGACAGCGCGGCGTAGCCGCACGCGCTGTCGGCCAGCGCGCCGACCGTGCCGCCGTGGAAGAAGCCGTGCTGCTGGGTGACGCCCTCGGACCACGGCATGGCGATCTCCACCTCGCCGTGCTCGATGCGCGTGAGCGCGGCGCCGAAGGTGGTCATCAGGCCCTGGCGGGCAAAGCTGGTGGCGATGGCGTCCGCGCGGGCCGCGGGAAGCGTGTTGCCGGAGGCGGGAGCGGGGGCTGCGGGCATGGCGTTTCCTGGGTTGGCCGGCCGCTGGGCGCGATGATGCGATGGCGCGGCGGCACGGATGACGGATTGCGAAGCTATTTTATTTACGTTTACGTAAACGTCAATCAAATCCGGCGCCAAGCGCCAGAAAGACGGCCATCAGGCGCTTTTGACTTCGGCGCCCGGTCCGGCGGCCTGCCCGGCGAGCAGCGCGCGGCACTGCCGCTCGTGCTGGTCGATCTCGGCCAGCTGGGCCTGCAGGTCCTCCAGCTGGCGCTCGAGCGCGCCGCGGTGCCGCGCCAGCGAGTGCAGGAAGCGCTCTAACTGGGGCGCGGTGTCGCGCGGCGACTCGTAGAGATCGAGGATCTCGCGGATCTCGTTGAGCGTCAGGCCCAGGCGCTTGCCGCGCAGCGTGAGCTTGAGGCGGGTGCGCTCGCGCCCGTTGTAGACGCGCTTGCGCCCGCCCGGCCCTTCGCGCTCGGGCGCCAGCAGGCCCTGGTCCTCGTAGAAGCGGATGGCGCGCGGGGTCACCTCGAACTCGCGCGCGAGATCGGTGATGGTGTAGGTCGGCGCGGCTGGCAAGGCTGGCGAAGCTGGCATGGTGGCCCGTGAAAAGTGAACGGTCGTTCGTTGCGGAATGAAGTTTTCGCTTAAGATGGCGGAAGCCCGTTCCGATTGACGTTAACGTTAGCGTCAATCAAAACCCGTGGCAACCACGCCGTGCGCCTGCCTCCGCGGTCCGCGGCACCATGACAAGAAAGCCCGCCCGCGCCGCGCGCGCAGGGCTTCGGACCGGAGAGACGCTCATGAACGCACTCGAACACCAGCTCCAATACCCGTTCGGCGACACCCTGCCGCTCGCCGGCGCCCGCCAGGAAGTCGCGCCCGGCGTGTACTGGCTGCGCATGCCGCTGCCGTTCGCGCTGGACCATATCAACCTGTGGCTGCTGCGCGACCGGCTCGACGGGCGCGACGGCTGGACCGTGATCGACTGCGGCATCACCAGCGACACCATCAAGGCGCACTGGGAAACCATCTTCGCCAACGAGCTCGAAGGCCTGCCGGTGCTGCGCGTGCTGGCCACGCACTGCCACCCGGACCACATCGGGCTGGCGCACTGGCTGTGCAAGCGCTGGGACGTGCGGCTGTGGATGAGCCTGGGCGACTACATGAACGCGCGCGTGATGGGCGGCGGCACCGGCGCCGGCTCCAACGCCGGCGGCGACTTCGCCGCCAGCCACTTCGCCCGCCACGGCCTGACCGACCCCGACAGCCTGGAGAAGCTGCGCGCGCGCAAGAGCTACTACCCGTCGCTGGTGCCCGACCTGCCGGGCCAGTACCGCCGCCTGATGGACGGCGACACGGTCCATATCGGCACCGACCCGGCCACCTCGGGCTGGCGCGTGATCACCGGCTTCGGCCACGCGCCCGAGCACGTGGCGCTGTACAACGCCGCCACCAACGTGCTGATCTCCGGCGACATGGTGCTGCCGCGCATCTCCACCAACGTCAGCGTGTTCGACATGGAGCCGGAGGCCAACCCGCTCAGGCTCTACCTCGATTCGCTCGGCAAGTACGAGCCGCTGCCGCAGGACGTGCTGATCCTGCCGTCGCACGGCAAGCCGTTCCGCAACCTGCACACGCGCATCCGCCAGTTGCGCGAGCACCACGTGGAGCGGCTGGCCGAGACGCGCGCGGCGTGCGCGCGGGCAGCCTGCAACGCGCACGACATCGTCGGCGTGATCTTCAACCGGCAGTTCGACATCCACCAGATGACCTTCGCGATGGGCGAGGCGCTGGCGCACCTGCACCTGCTGTGGCACGCGGGCGAAGTGCGCCGCGAAGTGGGCGACGACGGCATCGTGCGGTTCCGGGCCTGAGGCCCCGCCGGACAGCCGTGCCGGAACGGTGCGTCAGACCTGCGCGGCGAGGTCCATCAGGTAGCGCACGCCGTCCACCGCGCGGCTGCCGTACCACGACACCATCTCGCCGTCCGCGAGCAGCACTTCCTTGCCGAGCTGCCGCTCGAGCGCGTCGGCGTGCGCCTCGGTGAAGCGGTAGGGCTCGGTGGACAGCAGCACGAGGTCGAGCTCGCGCACCAGCGCGTCGCTCCAGCGGAAGCTCGGATAGCGCGCATCGGGCGCGTTGGGCCGGCTGCAATCGCCGTCCACGCACGCCTGCGCCGGCGCCGCCGGCCAGGTCCGCCAGTTGACCAGCGCCAGCATGCGGCTGATGTAGGTGTCGCGCGACACCGTCATCCACGGGTCCTGCCAGATCGCGTACAGCACCCGGCGCGCCGGCCACGGCCGGGCCCGCGCCTGCGCCAGCACCGCCTCCAGCGCGCCGCACAGCGCGCCGGCCTCGGCCTCGCGGCCGAAGATGCCGCCCAGCAGCCGGTACAGCGCGAGGTTGTCCTCGGGCGCGCACGGGTGCGTCACGATCACGTGCGGCACGAACGCGCGGATCTCGTCGACGGTCTCGCGGCGGTTCTCGTCGATGTTGACGATGACGTGCGTGGGCGCCAGCGCGCGCAGGCGCTCGAGCCGGACGTCCTTGGTGCCGCCCACCTTGGCGACGGCGCGCACGGCCGGCTCGGGATGGACGCAGAAGCCGGTGCGCGCCACCACGCGCGGCCCCAGCCCGAGCGCGAACAGCAGCTCGGTCACGGAAGGCACCAGCGAGGCGATGCGGACCGCGCCGCCGGCCGCGCCGTGCCAGGCGCCGGCGGCATCCTGCCAGCTCATGGCTGGCGGTCCGGGCCGCGCGGCTTGCGCGGCGCGCGGGCGAACAGCGCGTCGTAGAGCCAGCGCGGCATCAGGTGCAGGACGGAGGCGACCACGCCCATCTGCCACGGCAACACGGCGAAGCGCCGGCCCGCGGCGATCGCGCGCACGGCCTTGCGGGCGAACACGTCGGCGTCCATCAGGAACGGCATGCGGTAGGGATTGTGCTCGGTCATCGGCGTGCGGATGTAGCCGGGCGCGATCGTGACCACGCGGATGCGCTCGCGGCGCTGCTCCAGGCGCAGGCTTTCCAGCAGCTTGATGACGGCGGACTTGGAGGCGCTGTAGGCGCCGCCGCCGGGCAGGCCGCGCACGCCGGCCACGCTGGCGATGCCCACCAGCGTGCCGCGCCAGCCGCCGGCGCCGGGCTCGCGCGCGCGCATCGGCTGCAGGAACGGCTGGAACGTGGTGAGCACGCCGAACCAGTTGGTGTCCATCACCATGCGGAACGCTGCGAGGTCCTCGCGCTCGCTGGCGACCGTGCCCACCGACACGCCGGCGTTGGCGATCACCACGTCGGGGCAGCCGAAATGGTCGAGGAAGTCCTGCGCGGCGGCCTGCATGGCGGCCGCGTCGCGCACGTCGGCGGCATAGACGCGCACCGCGTTGGGGTTCGGCAGGCTGGCGGCGAGCTCGCGCAGCGCGGCTTCGCGCCGGCCGACCAGCCCGAGGATGGCGCCCCGCGCGGCGTACTCGCGCGCCAGGGCCTGGCCGAGTCCGCTCGACGCGCCGGTAAGGAAGACTTTCTGAGCTCGCATCGGGATGGGAAGGGTCCAGGGGAAAACCGCAACATGGCCATGCCGGCGGACCCGCCCGATGCGGTCCGGCGGCTGGGAGCCAGCGCTGCCGGTCGGGCCGGCGGCGGCGCGGCCATCGGGCCGGCTGCCGCCGCGGGGAAGATTACAGCTTCTTGTCGCGCACCTGGCCGACCAGGTAGTCCATCGTCTGGATGGCGGCGGCCTTGGTGCCGGCGATGGACGGCGAGGTCGCGTACTTGCCCTGCACCACGATGGTCGGCACGCCGTCGATCTTGTAGGCGTCGGCGATCTTGTTGGCGCGCTGCGAGTTGGTCGTCACCGAGAACGAGTTGTAGGTGTCGAGGAAGGCCTTGCGGTCGATGCCGTTCTTGGCCATGAAGTCGGCGATCTCGTTCGGGTCGAGCATGCGCTTGCGCTCGACGTGGATGGCGTTGAAGACCTTGCCGTGCATGGCGTCGAGCTTGCCCAGCGCTTCCAGCGTGTAGAAGATCTTGGTGTGCGCCAGCAGGTCGTCGCGGAAGGCCACCGGCACGCGCTTGAACACCACGTCCTTGCCCTGCTTGCCGACCCACGCCTCGAGCTCGGGCTCGAAGTCGAAGCAGTGCGGGCAGCCGTACCAGAAGAACTCGGTGACTTCGATCTTGCCCGGCGTGACGGGCTGCGGCGCCTTCAGGACCTGGTATTCCTTGCCGGCGGCGGGCGCGGCGGCCTGCGCGGGCGCATTCATCAGGAAACCGGTCACGGCGACCAGCGTGGCGAACAAGGTGGCGAGTTTCTTCATAAGGCGCGGCTTTCGAGAATGGGCGATGTGCGTATGACAGCGGCCGGGCTTTCCGGTTCAGCGGCGGCGCGCCGGCTTGGTTACGGTTGCTTACTGCTTGGTGAAGCGGATGACCGAAGCCTCGAATCCCGACGACTGCAGGCGGTCGCGCGAGCGGTTCATGTCCTCGATCCTGTTGTACGGCCCCAGGCGCACGCGGTACAGCTTGACGCCGTTGACCTCGCGCTCCGTCACCTTGGCCTCGAAGCCCTGCATGGCAAGGTTGGCCTTCTGGCGGTCGGCGTCGTCCTGCGAGCGGAAGGCGCCCACCTGCAGCAGGTAGCCGACCTTGTTGGCGTCGGCCTGGGCGATCTCGGCGATGGGGTCGGCGACCGGCTTCTCGGCGGGCTTCTCGGCCGCCTTGTCGGCGGGCTTCTGCGCCACCGCGGCGGGCTTGTCGGCCGGTTTCTCGGCAGGCCGCTCGGCCGGCTTGTCGGCCGGGCGGGTGGCGACCACCGGCGGCGCCGGGCGTTCGGCCGGCCTGACCGTGGGCGCCGGGCCGGCGGGCTGGTCGGGCTCGGCGGCGGGGCCGACCGGCTTGGCCGGGGTCTTGCTCCACAGCGGCTTGTTCGGATCGCTCGGGGCTTCCTGCGCCGGCGCGGGCAGGTTGCTGACGACGTTGCCGGGCTCGGCCTGCTTCTGTCCGTTCTTCTGCTGGAATGGCGCCGGGGAACGGGTGATGTACAAGGCGACCACCACCGCGATCGCCAGGCCGACGATCAGGCCCAGCACCAGTCCCAGGAACGTACCGCCGCGCTGCGGGGCGCGGCTGGCATTGCGCGGAGCGCGCTTGCGTTGCTGTTGCATGAATTCCTCTTGCGTGATGGCGCGATTATAGAGCCTGCGCCGTGACACGCATCACTGTCTGTGGTCAGGACGACACGCGCGGCCGCCGGCCCGGCGCGGCCGCGGTAAGCAGGGACTTACATCCGCTGCGGCGCGGACACGCCGATCACCGCCAGGCCGTTGCGCAGCACCTGGCGCGTGGCGGCCAGCAGCGCCAGGCGCGCCAGCTTGACCGGCTCGTCGTCCACCAGCACGCGGTCGGTGTTGTAGAAGGCGTGGAAGTCGCCGGCGAGGTCGCGCAGATAGAACGCCACCGCGTGCGGCGCCAGTTCCGCCGCCGCCGCGGCCAGCATGTCGGGGAAATCGGCCAGGCGCTGCCCCAGCGCGAGCGCCTGCGGGCTGGCGTCCGCGCCCGTCACCGGCGCCAGGTCGGTGCCGGCCAGCGCGGCGAGCCTGGCTTCCCAGCCGGCGCCGCCCCACGACTCGAAGATCGAGCAGATGCGGGCATGGGCGTACTGCACGTAGTACACCGGGTTCTCGTCGTTCTGCTTGAGCGCGAGGTCGACGTCGAACACGAACTCGGTGTCCGCCTTGCGCGACAGCAGGAAGAAGCGCACCGCGTCGCGCCCGCGCGTGAAGTGCGACGGCCAGTCCGCCACGCCCGCCTCCAGGCAGCCGCGGATGGTCTCGCCGCCCTCGGCGCCGTTGCTCCACTCGATCAGGTCGCGCACGGTCACGTAGGAGCCGGCGCGCTTGGAGATCTTGACCTCCTCGCCGTTGCGCATGACCGTGACCATCTTGTGCAGCACGTAGTCGGGATAGCCGGCCGGGATGCCGATCTCCAGCCCCTGCAGGCCGGCGCGCACGCGCGCGATGGTGCCGTGGTGGTCGCTGCCCTGCACGTTGATGACCTTGGCGAAGCCGCGCTCCCACTTGGTGGTGTGGTAGGCCACGTCGGGCACGAAGTAGGTGTAGGTGCCGTCGCCCTTGCGCATGACGCGGTCCTTGTCGTCGCCGTCGTCGGTGGTACGCAGCCACAGCGCGCCCTCGTTCTCGTAGGTCTTGCCCTTGGCGACCAGCGACTGCACGGCGGCTTCGACCTTGCCGTCGGTGTACAGCGACGATTCCAGGTAATAGCGGTCGAACTTGACGCCGAACGCGCGCAGGTCGATGTCCTGCTCGTTGCGCAGGTAGGCCACGGCGAACTTGCGGATCGAGTCGATGTCCTCGACGTTGCCGGAGGCGGTGACGGCGTCGCCGTCGGAGGCGCGCACGCTCTTGCCGGCCAGGAAGTCGGCGGCGATGTCGGCGATGTAGTCGCCGTTGTAGGCCGACTCGGGCCAGCCCGCGTCGCCCGGCTTGAGGCCGCGCGCGCGCGCCTGCACCGACAGCGCCAGGGTCTGGATCTGCACGCCGGCGTCGTTGTAGTAGAACTCGCGGTGCACGGCGAAGCCCTGCCAGTCGAGCAGGTTGGCCAGCGCGTCGCCCAGCGCCGCCTGGCGGCCGTGGCCGACGTGCAGCGGCCCGGTCGGGTTGGCCGAGACGAACTCCACCAGCACGTTGCCGCGCGCGCCCCGCGCCTGGGCGCCGTAGCGGTCGCCCTGCCGGAGCACCGCGCGCAGCACGTCGGCCTTGGCCGCCGGCGTCAGGCGCAGGTTGATGAAGCCGGGCCCGGCGATCTCCATGCCGGCCACCAGGTCCGCGGTGCGCGCGTCGGCCTTGACCGCGTCGACGATCTGCTGGGCCAGCTCGCGCGGGTTGCGCTTGAGCGCGCGCGCGACCTGCATGGCGAGGTTGCAGGCGAGGTCGCCGTGGGCGGCGGCCTTGGGGCGCTCGAAGGTCGCGGCGGGCAGCGTGGCGCCGGCCGGGGCGAGGGCGCGCACGGCGTCGTCGAACGCGGCGGCGAGATTGGTGGTCTGAACAGGCAGCATGGATGTATCGTGGCCCCGGGGGCAGTTGTACGGTGCCGGCGCGGCAGTCCCGCCGTGGCGGCACCGTCACGCGGCGGCATGTGGATGCCGCGTCGCGTGGCAGGCAATGAATTGCAGAACGCGGATTTTATCAGGTGCTATGCTGACATCATGCAGCGCGCCCCAAACCGGCCGCTGCGCGCCCCCGCCCCGATTCCGGGACACGACGCGCGGTCTCGTCAGTTCGCTGTAGCCAAGGAAAGGAAATATCATGCTGATCACCTTCAAATCCCACGCGGCGCAAGACCTCATCATGATGAAGGATCTCGCCGTCACGCTACTCGGGATTATCGGCAAGCACCTGGGAGAACGCGGGGTGATCACCGCCGATGAGCTGCCGCGCGCGATCCACAAGCTCGAGGCCGCGGTCGCCGACGCCAGGCGGGCGCACCCGGCGGAATCGGCGGTGTCGCCGGACAAGGCCGACGAGGACGAGGAAGAGCCGCTGCACCTGGGCCAGCGCGCCTTTCCGTTCCTGGACATGCTGCGCGCCTCGCAGCGCGAGAATACCGAAGTGATGTGGGGCGTCTAGCGGTGCCGTCCGCGCCCTGCCGTTGCCGTTGTTCCTTGCTGTTCCCGTTCCGCCGGAGCCCGCTGACGCGGGCTTTGTCGCGTCTGGCCGGCGCCGGAAAAAAAAGAAGCCCGGCCGGGGCCGGCCGGGCTTGCCGGATCAGGGAGGCAGATCCGGAAGGGGGGTGAAGATCAAAGCGGTCGAAAGGGGTCGAAGCGGGTCGAAGCGGGTCGAAAGGAGTCAAAGCCGGTCGGCGGCGGCCTCGGGGCGCCCGATGCGGCATTCGCCGCCCCGAAGGCGAGAATCTGCCCTAGCTTGCGGCGCGTGGCCGGAGCGCGGGGGCCGCGCGCTGCGTCAGTCGCCGCCGCCCCGGCCGGCGCGGCCGTTGACCGCCAGCAGCAGGCCGACGAAGGCGCCGACCGCGGCGGCAATGCCGAGCGCCTTCAGCGGCGACTCGACCACGCGCTGCTGCACGCCCTCCACGGCGTGGTCGACCCGCTCGCGGGCGCGGCTGGCGCCGTCCAGCGTGGCCTGGCGCAGGTGCTCGCCGAGCGCGCTGGCGCGGTCCTGCAGGCGCCGCCCGGCCTGCACGGCCTCGGACGAGCCTTCGCGGCCCAGCACTTCCATCGTCTGCTCGAGCTGCGCGATCAGCGAGCGCACTTCCTCGGCCACCGGGCCGGCGGCGTCGCGCGCCGCGCCGCGCGTGTCGCGCGCGGCATGCCGCATCTGGCGCACCGTGCTGCCGGCGCTGTCGGCCAGGTGCGCAAGTTCCTTCCGGACCTTCGGGTTGTGGGTCAGCATCGTTGTCCCTCCATGTCTGTCCTGGCCATCGTTCCCGCGGCGCCTATCGCCTGACCAGGCTGATGACGAACGTCACCAGCGCCACCACCAGGAAGATGAAGAACAGGATCTTGGCGATCTCGACGGCCCCCGCGGCGATGCCGCCGAAGCCGAACAGCGCCGCGATCAGCGCGATGACGAAAAATACGAGTGCGTAGTGCAACATGATGACGGCTCCCTGGATGGGTTCGGCCCCGCGCGCGGGTGCTGCGGCGGCGTTCCGCGGTCTGTCCGGCGCCCGCTACTTCACCGCCCTGAACACGGTCACGCCGAGGACCAGGAACAGCACGAACAGCACCACGAAGATGAAGAACAGGATCTTGGCGATGCCGGCGGCCCCGGCGGCGATGCCGGTAAAGCCGAGCAGGCCCGCGATCACGGAAACCACGGCGAAGATCAGTGCCCACTTGAGCATCGGCGTTTCTCCTTGCTGCGCTGTGCGGCTCGCGCGGCAGGCGCAAGCTCATGGATTCATGGTAGAAAGCGCGCCCCGGCGCAGGCACCCCCGCGCCACCGATTCCGGTGTCAGCGGATTCCTACAAGGCCAATGCCGGCGCGGGCCGGCGGGCACCGGCGCCGCGCGGCAGGTTGACCGGGCCGCGCCGATATGCTTCCATCGTCGCCGACAGGGTGCGCGGCCGGCATGCCCCACCGCCCGGCGCCGCCGCGTGCCGGCGCAGTCCCGGCCCCGCCCCGGCATCGGGAAACGACAATGTTCAAGCAGTCCATGCTGCGCTCCACGCTGCTGCTGGCTGGCGGCATCTTGCTGACGGTGGTGGTGCTGATGGCTTCCGAGGCGGGCAACATCCGCCTGCGCGAGGGTTATACCCAGGTGATCCAGTCGCAGCAGGTGCAGGGCCAGATCACCTCGCTGATCGGCGAGCTGGTCAATGCCGAGGCCGGCCAGCGCGGCTTCCTGCTGACCGGCAAGGAAAACTACCTGCAGCCCTACTACCAGGCCCTGCCGCGCATCAATGCGCTGATGAGCGCGCTGCGCAACCGCTACGCCAACGATCCCGAATCGCTCAAGCTGTTCGCCGCGGCGTCCACCGCCGTCAACCGCAAGCTCACCGAGATGGACCTGACGCTGATCTACGGCAAGCGCGACGTGGAAGTGGCGCTCGACCTGGTGCGCACGGACTTCGGCAAGCAGACGATGGACAACGCGCGGCGCGGGCTCGAGGCGCTGCTCGCGCGCGAGTCCGCCTCGGTCTCGCGCAGCCTCGAGTACGCCGACCGCGACCTGGCGCTGTCGCGCTACGGCATCGGCCTGCTGACGGCCATCAACATCGTGCTGCTGGTCGTGGTCGGCCTGCAGCACTCGCGCCGCATGGCGGTGTCCGAAGCCGCGCGCAGCGAGCTGGAAGAGGAAAGCGCGCGCCTGGAGCGCATGGTGCGCGCGCGCACGCGCCAGTTGTCGGCGCTGGCCTCGCACCTGCAGCGCGTCACCGAGGACGAGAAGACGCGCCTGGCGCGCGAGCTGCACGACGAGCTCGGCGCCATCCTGACCGCCACCAAGCTCGACATGCACTGGGTGCGCCGGCGCCTGGAGGACACCCATCCCGACGTGAAGGAAAAGCTCACCCGCGTGATGCTGCACGTGGACCAGGGCATCCAGATCAAGCGGCGCCTGATCGAGGACCTGCGGCCCACGGTGCTGCTCAACCTGGGCCTGAAGGAAGCCATCGGCCAACTGGCCGAGGAAGTCGCCGCGCGCAACCAGTGGGAGGCCGACGTGCTGCTCGGCGAGAGCGTGCCGCCGCTGCGCGACGATGCCGCCATCGCGCTCTACCGCATCGTGCAGGAATCGCTGACCAACGCCAGCAAGTACGCCGAGGCGAAGCGCGTGACCATCACGCTGGACGACGGCGGCGGCATGCTCACGCTGGAGGTCAGCGACAACGGCCGCGGCCTGCCCGAGGATTTCGAGACGCGCCGCACGGCCGGGCACCACGGCCTGCTGGGCATGGAGCAGCGCGTGATCGCGCTCGGCGGCACCATCGACATCCGCTCGCGGCCCGGCGCCGGCGTGACCATCCACGTGGAAGTGCCGCTGACCGACGCCATCGTGGCGCCCGAGCGCAACGACGACGAGGCGTTCGGCGAGACCGGGACGCCGCGCGCGCCGGGTTAGCCCGCGCCGGCAACATCAACGCGCCGCCCGTGGTCTCCCCTCTCCCACGACGTGGGAGAGGGGAGCAAACCACCGGCAACCTGAGGCCTGCCAGCAGCCCATAAAAAAACGGCGGAACACCGGAGCGTCCGCCGTTTTCGTTCGCGGCGCCGCGCCGCTGCCTTACATCTTCTGCCTGGTGTCCTCGGCGGCGCCCTGCATTTTCTCGCCGCCGCGCTCTATGTCCTTGCCCGCGCCCGCCACGGTATTGCAGCCGGTCACCAGGACGACACCCGCCAGGGCGAACAACGCCATCAGTCTTCTCATGATTTTCTCCTTGCGTGGTTGACGCGGCGGCGCCGCGACGGGAATGCGCCAGAGGGAAAGGCCGCGGCGGCGCGGCCGCCGGTTCAGGCGCCCGCCTGCGCGTATTCCTCGATGACGCGGAATACCTGCTCGAGCTCGAGCGACTTGTCGAAGAAGTAGTCGGCTCCGGCCTCGGCGCACTGGCGCCGGTAGGTCGGCACCTGCGCGTGATTCGTGTACACGATGCGGATGCCCGAGGGCACGGATTTCCGCATGGCGCGCAGCACGTTGATGCCGTTGCCCTGCCGCAGCTGCAGGTCGACGATGACGACCTCGTGCCTGCCCGCCTCGTAGAGGCGCAGCGCCGAGCTTTCGGTATCCGCCCAATCCACGGCCTCGACGAACGGAAACGCGGTCAGGTACTCAAGCAACATACCCCGCAGGACCGCCGAGTCCTCGATGAGCAAGACCCGCAGCGCGCGATACGAAGAGGCCGCAGCTTGATCCGACATGATTCAATGGTAGCAACTGGGCATGGAAAGCAACTATCGGCGTCCGTCCTACAGGGGTGTCGGCCAAGCGATGGTTCCGCCGCCGCGGCCGGCGCGGCGCCTACTCCACCAGCCCGTTCTTGATGGCATAGTAGGTCAGGTCCGCATTGGTCTTCATGCCCATCTTTTCCAGGATGCGCGAGCGGTAGGTGCTGACGGTCTTGACGCTGAGGAACAGCTCGTCGGCGATCACGGAGACCGACTGGCCGCGCGACAGCTTGCAGAAGATCTGGAATTCCCGCTTGGACAGGGTCTGGTGCAGCGGCTGGTCGGTCGGCTTGTCGAGCCCGCCGATCAGCAGGTCCGCG
>NZ_AQPL01000472.1:0-4909 GCF_000395345.1 Cupriavidus sp. WS
CCCGCCGATCAGCAGGTCCGCGACCGTGGCGCTGACGTAGCGGCGGCCCTGGGCCACGGTGCGGATCGCCTTGACGAGATCGTCCGGCGCGCTTTCCTTGGTGAGGTAGCCCGAGGCGCCGGCACGGATCAGGTTGATGGCGTACTGGTCTTCCGGGTAGGTGGACAGGATCAGCACCGGCAGGTCGGGATGGCGCTGGCGCAGCAGCTTGAGCACGTCGATGCCGTTGCGGTCGGGCATCGAGATGTCGAGCACGACCACGTCGAACTCGTGCTCGCGCAGCCGGGTCATGACTTCGTCGCCGCTGGCAGCCTCCCCTTCCACCCGGATGTCGGGCTCGTCGGAGATGAACTGGCGCAGACCGGCGCGCACGATCTGGTGATCGTCGGCGATCAGGACGCGGATCATGGGTCTCTCCCTGGGCATGGATGCGCCGTTCCGGTCGGAACGGGCATGCCCACTGGGCCAGTGGACTAAAACATTGTAGTGGTTACAAAGCCGCGGGAATGTCGGTGTAAGGCTGACAAGGCGCGGTGGCAGGGGGCGGAAGGGAGATGGAGAATGGAGGCGCGGGCTTGCGCCCGCGAGCGGGAGGACGACGACTTCGTTGATGCTCCGGCCCTCTCCCCCGGCTCCTCTCCCGCAAGCGGGAGAGGAGAGCAGGCCTGCAGTCCCTGGCGGGCTTACTGGACCTTGGCCGCGGCGCCCGTGTCGGCCGTGGCGCCGGTCTCGGCGGCGGTGCCCTTCCTGGCCTTGGCGTGGCTGACGTGCTTGCCGGTCCTGGCGTGCGCGCCGGCCTTCGCGTCCGCGCCCTTGTCGCTGCCCGCGTTCACATCCGCGCCGGCCGCCACGCCCTTGTCCGCGGGCGCGCTCACCGCGGGCGCCGCCAGGGTGCCGGCGGCGCCTGCCTTGGCGTCGGCGCCGGTACCTTGCGCCAGGGCCAGCGACGAAGCGGCGGCGATCGACAGGGCGGAAAGGGAGATCAGCAGTTTGTTCATGGAGAGGCTCCTTGCAGTTGGCTCCGCGGCGAAACGCTCGCCGCGGCGTTCACTTGATGTGAGCCCCCAGTCTAGGGACGCGCCGCGGCGCGGTCTGTTAGGAGATGTAATGCCTTGTAAGGAGTGGTGAAGCCCCGCCGGGGCCGCGCCGCCGCGCGCGGGCGGGCGTTTTCCCTGCCTGCCCAACGGCTTGCGGCGCGGCGGCGGCGCGTATCGGCGCGTATCGGCGCGCGCGCCGCGCAGATGCGGTTACAGGTTCGGCGCGAGCGCGCGCTCGAGCACGCTGCGTTCCTCGCCGCGGCGCGCGGCCATGTCGTCGAGCTGGTCCTGGCCGATCTTGCCGACCGAGAAATACGTCGACTCGGGATGCGCGAGATAGAAGCCGCTCACCGACGCGGCCGGCGTCATGGCCAGCGAATCGGTGATGCCCATGCCGATCTCGGCGGCGTTGAGGTAGTCGAACATCGGCGCCTTGACGGTGTGCTCCGGGCAGGCCGGGTAGCCGGGCGCGGGGCGGATGCCGCGGTAGCGCTCCTCGATCAGCTGGTCGTTGGTCAGCACCTCGCCGGCGTCGTAGCCCCACAGATCGCGGCGCACGCGCTCGTGCAGGCATTCGGCGAAGGCCTCGGCCAGGCGGTCGGCCAGCGACTTGAGCATGATCGCGCTGTAGTCGTCGTGGTCGGCCTCGAACTGGGCTTCCTTCTTGTCCACGCCGATGCCCGCCGTGACCGCGAACACGCCGATGTAGTCGGCGATGCCGCTGTCCTTGGGCGCGATGAAATCGGCCAGGCAGCGGTTGGGGCGCATCACGCCGTCGATCACCGGGCGCTCGCTCTGCTGGCGCAGGTTGTGCCAGGTCAGCGCGACCTGGCTGCGGCTCTCGTCGGTGTAGATCTCGATGTCGTCGTCGTTGACGGTGTTGGCCGGCAGCAGCGCCAGCACGCCGTTGGCGCTCAGCCAGCGGCCCTGGATCAGGCGCGACAGCATGGCCTTGCCGTCGGAGAAGACCTTGCGCGCGGACTCGCCGACGATCTCGTCGTTGAGGATGTCGGGGAATTTGCCGGCCAGGTCCCAGGTCTGGAAGAACGGCGCCCAGTCGATGTAGTTGGCCAGCTCCGCGAGGTCGTAGTTGCGGAACACGCGCCGGCCGATGAACTTCGGCCTGGGCGGCACGTAGGCGCTCCAGTCGAGCCTGGTCTTGTTGGCGCGCGCCTGCGCCAGCGTCACCATCGGCGTGGCCTTGCGGTTGGCGTGCTGGTGGCGGATGCGCTCGTAGTCCGTCTTCAGCTCGTCGAGGTAGCGCGCCGCGCCTTCGTCGGACAGCAGGCTCGAGGCCACGCTGACCGAGCGCGAGGCATCCGGCACGTAGACCACCGGGCCTTCGTAGTTGGGCGCGATCTTGACCGCAGTGTGCACGCGCGAGGTGGTCGCGCCGCCGATCAGCAGCGGAATCTTCTTGATGCGGAAGTAGTCGTCGCGCTGCATCTCCGAGGCGACGTAGGCCATTTCCTCGAGCGACGGCGTGATCAGCCCGGACAGGCCGACGATGTCCGCGCCCTCGACCTTGGCGCGCGCCAGGATCTCGTTGCACGGGACCATCACGCCCATGTTGACCACTTCGAAGTTGTTGCACTGGAGCACCACCGACACGATGTTCTTGCCGATGTCGTGCACGTCGCCCTTGACCGTGGCGATGATGATCTTGCCGCGCGCCCTGACGTCGCCGCCGGCCTCGGCCAGCAGGCGCTTCTCCTCCTCGATGTAGGGCAGCAGGTGGGCCACCGCCTGCTTCATCACGCGCGCGCTCTTGACCACCTGCGGCAGGAACATCTTGCCGGCGCCGAACAGGTCGCCCACGATGTTCATGCCGTCCATCAGCGGGCCTTCGATCACCTCGATCGGGCGGCCGCCGCGCGCCTCGACCTGCTGGCGCACTTCCTCGGTGTCCTCGACGATGAACGTGGTGATGCCGTGCACCAGCGCGTGCGCCAGGCGCTCGCCCACCGGCACCGGGTTCTCGGGCGTGCCGCGCCACAGCAGGTTCTCTTCCTTCCTGGCGCCGCCGCCCTTGAAGCGGTCGGCGATCTCGAGCAGGCGGTCGGTGGCGTCCTCGCGGCGGTTGAGCACCACGTCTTCCACGCGCTCGCGCAGCTCGGGGTCGAGCTGGTCGTACACGCCGAGCTGGCCGGCGTTGACGATGCCCATGTCCATGCCCGCCTTGATCGCGTGGTACAGGAACACGGTGTGGATAGCCTCGCGCACCGCGTCGTTGCCGCGGAACGAGAACGACACGTTGGACACGCCGCCGCTGACCTTGGCGTAGGGCAGGTTCTGCTTGATCCACGCGGTGGCCTCGATGAAGTCCACCGCGTAGTTGTTGTGCTCCTCGATGCCGGTCGCCACCGCGAAGATGTTCGGGTCGAAGATGATGTCCTCGGGTGGGAAGCCGATCTCGCCCACGAGGATGTCGTAGCTGCGCTTGCAGATCTCGGTCTTGCGCGCGTAGGTGTCGGCCTGGCCTTTCTCGTCGAACGCCATCACCACGGCGGCGGCGCCGTAGCGGCGGATCAGCCCGGCGTGGTGGCGGAACTGCGCCTCGCCTTCCTTGAGCGAGATCGAGTTGACCACCGGCTTGCCCTGCACGCACTGCAGGCCGGCCTCGATCACTTCCCACTTGGACGAGTCCAGCATGATCGGCACGCGCGCGATGTCCGGCTCCGAGGCGATCAGGTTGAGGAACCGGATCATGGCGGCCTTGGAGTCCAGCATGGCCTCGTCCATGTTGATGTCGATGATCTGCGCGCCGTTCTCGACCTGCTGGCGCGCCACCGCCAGGGCCTCGTCGAACTGGCCGTTGAGGATCATGCGCGCGAAGGCCTTGGAGCCGGTGACGTTGGTGCGCTCGCCGACGTTGACGAACAGCGTGTCCTCGTCGATGGTGAAGGGTTCGAGGCCGGACAGGCGCATCGGGCGCGGCGGCAGGGTAGCTTGGGTCATGGCTTGGTCTTGTTCGGTGGGCTCGTGGGCGCGCGGCGGGTTCACGCTGCGGCTGCGTCGTCGCTGCCGCTGTCGCGGTACTGGCCGGGCCAGGTGCGCGGCTTGCGGCTGGCCACGCGCTGCGCGATGGCGGCGATGTGCTCGGGCGTGGTGCCGCAGCAGCCGCCCACCAGGTTGACCAGGCCGGAGGCGGCGAACTCGTCCACCAGCGACGAGGTGACTTCCGGGGTTTCGTCGAAGCCGGTGTCGCTCATCGGGTTGGGCAGGCCGGCGTTCGGGTAGCACGACACCGCCGCGTCGCAGATCTTGGCCAGCTCGGCGATGTACGGGCGCATCAGCGTGGCGCCGAGCGCGCAGTTCAGGCCGAACGTGATCGGGCGCGCGTGGCGCAGGCTGTTCCAGAACGCCTCCACGGTCTGGCCCGACAGGATGCGGCCGGAAGCGTCGGTCACGGTGCCGGAGATCATCACCGGCAGGCGCTCGCCGGTGTCCTCGAACAACTGGTCGATGGCGAACAGCGCGGCCTTGGCGTTGAGCGTGTCGAAGATGGTCTCGACCAGGAACACGTCGGCGCCGCCTTCGAGCAGCCCCTTGCCCTGCTCGTAGTAGGACTGGCGCAGCTCCTCGAAGCTGACGTTGCGCGCGCCGGGATCGTTGACGTCCGGCGAGATGCTGGCGGTCTTGGGCGTGGGGCCGAACGCGCCGGCCACGAAGCGCGGCTTGTCCGGCGTGCTGTACTTGTCGCAGGCGGCGCGCGCGAGCTTCGCCGCCTCGACGTTCATCTCGTAGGCCAGCCCGGCCATCTTGTAGTCCTCCTGCGCCACGCGCGTGGCGCCGAAGGTGTTGGTCTCGATCAGGTCGGCGCCGGCGGCCAGGTACTGCTCGTGGATCTCGCTGATGACCTGCGGACGCGT
>NZ_AQPL01000473.1:0-3089 GCF_000395345.1 Cupriavidus sp. WS
GTACTGCTCGTGGATCTCGCTGATGACCTGCGGACGCGTGAGCAGCAGCAGCTCGTTGTTGCCCTTGACGTCCACGTGGTGGCCGGCGAAGCGCTCGCCGCGGTAGTCCGCCTCGGACAGCTTGTAGCGCTGGATCATGGTGCCCATCGCGCCGTCCAGGATCAGGATGCGCTGGCGCAGCAGGGCGGGCAGGCTGGCCGCGCGGGTGTAGGGGCGCGCCGGCGGATGCGCGGCGGGCAGCGAGGCGGAACTTGGGGCGGCGCTCATGAGGGGCTTCTGCGGCAGGGAAAAGATGTCGATTTTATCAGTTGCATCAATGGTTTGCGGATTACGCGGCGGCGCCGCCGGATGCCTCGCGCGCCGCCCGGCGGTTGCGGCCCGGCCGGCGCCGGCCCTACACTGCGGAAATCCCGCCCTCCCCCAACCCCAACGCAAACCCAGCCCATGCAACACCTCAGCCCCGTCGACGCGCAGGCCCTGCTCGGCGCATCGCCCGACGCGCTCTTCATCGACTGCCGCAGCGAGATGGAATACCTGTTCGTCGGCCATCCCAAGGGCGCGCACAACGTGCCGTGGAACGACGGGCCCGACTGGGAGGTGAACCCGCATTTCGTGCAGGCGGTGAAGAAGCTGGCCGGCCAGGCCTCGGCGCGGCCGGTGCTGCTGATCTGCCGCAGCGGCAACCGCTCGGCGGCGGCCGCGCGCGCGCTCGAAGGCGCGGGCTTCAGCACGGTCTACAGCGTGCTGCATGGCTTCGAGGGCGACCTCGACGCCGAGCGCCACCGCAACACGCTCAACGGCTGGCGCCACGCCGGCCTGCCTTGGGAACAGTACTGAACCGCCGCGCCGGCACTTGCGCGCGCGGCAAGAAGCAAAAAGCCCGTGCGCTCGGCGGCACGGGCTTTCCTGCTGCGCGAAGCCGGCTGCCGGCGCCGCCCTCCCGCGGGGGAAGGACGGCGGCCCCGCCGCGTCGGCTGCGTTCAGTGCATCACCAGCGGATGCGTCATCACGGTATCGAACTTCCCGAGGAAATCATCCACCTCTTCCACCGACGGCTCGCTTTCGATCAGACGCTTCACGTCCGCGCGAAAGCTCTCGGCCATCTGGCCGCCGAGGAAGATCTCGCGTTTCAGGTTCTTGTCGACGATTTCATAGCCGCCCGAGGCAAGAGGCGCATGCTCGACATCCGCACCAAACTCGACGATGCAATAGTTGTCGCTGTTGTAGATCATTTGCATGGCACACCTCCGGGCTGTCATGGGTTGGCGGCGGGCCCATCGTTGTTGCATTCGCCGGAATCGTGCCCCGGCCCCACCGCGATTTCACCTCCAAGCTGAGGGCGTCCGCCGTGTTTTCAAGATTCCCTGCCGGCGAACCGCTCGAACGACCGCTTTACTGCCCGATAAGCGTTCCCTCGTTATATTGGGCAACGGCGGTGCCGGCAAGTTCTTGAGCCGGGCGGAAAAGTCTTGCTCATGGCGCGGCGCACTGGGCCCCGCAGGCGGCACTGCCGAGAAATGCGTCGAGCACCGCATGAAAGCGCTCGGCCTGCTCGATGTGGGCCAGGTGCGCCGCGCGCGGCAGGATCTCCAGCCGCGCGGCCGGGATCGCGCCGGCGATCGCGCGCGCCATCGCCGGCGGCGCGCTCTGGTCTTCCTCGCCCGCCACCACCAGCGTGGGGCAGCGGATGCGCGCGATGGCGCCGGCCAGGTCGAACGCCATGATCGCCAGCGCCGTGCCCACGTAGCCGTGCACCGGCGCGGCCAGCAGCATCCGGCGCACGCGCTCGGCCTCGTCCGGGTGCGCGGCGCGGAACGGTCCGGTCAGCCAGCGCTGCAGCGTGCCGTCAGCCACGCCGGCCATGCCGTGCGCCTCCACGTGGCCGATGCGCTCGTGCCACATCGGGTGCGCCTCGAGCGGCGTGCGGTCGATGGTGTCGACCAGCGTGAGCGACAGCAGCCGCTCGGGATACCGCAGCGCCAGGGTCTGGCCGATCATGCCGCCGACCGACACGCCGGCGAAATGCGCCTCCGGCACCGCCAGCGCGTCCATCAGACCGGCCACGTCGTCGGCCAGCCGGATCATCGAGTAGGCGCCGATCGGCGCGTCGCTCTGGCCGTGGCCGCGCAGGTCGTAGCGCAGCACGCGGTAGCGCGGCGCCAGGTGCCGCGCGGTGGCGTCCCACAGGGTGTGGTCGGCGCCGAGCGCGTGCGCCAGGATCACCCAGGGGCCGTCGCCGCCGTCGATGCGCACATGCAGGCTGATGTCGCCGACGCGCACGCGGCGGCTTTCGGTGGGTGGCTGGACGGCATGCATGGCGGACCTCCTGAAATGACGACGGCACGAATGACGACGGCACGGCCGGCCGCCGCAGGGCGCGGCATGCGGCGGGCTCAGCGCAGCGCTTCGCTGTCGCGGTAGACGAGTTCGATCTGCGTGCCGTCGGGCTCGGTCTGCCGCAGCCTGACCGGCAGCCATTGCAGCGACGGCGCCAGCCACACTTCCACGCGGCGCCGGTCGCCGGGGTGCCGCGGCAGGCGCACGAAGTGCTTGGCCCGCACCGCGCCCTGGCCCGTATCGACGTCCTCTTCCCCCACATACTGCACCTGCATCGGCTCCAGGTCACGCGTGTCGCTCACCTCGAAACTCTCGGTCACGCCCGGCGCGGCGTAGCGCTGCGGATCGCCGCGCACCATGCCCACCAGTTGGAGGAACACGCTGAAACGGTCCTGCGCGGCGGGCGGCAGCGGCACCTGCTTGTCGCGCCCTTCGAACACCAGCAGGCCGCCGGCGCGGTCGAAGCGGGCCGCCTCCACGCGGCTGCGGCGGCTTTCCTCGTAGCGCTCGGGCGCCAGCCCGTGCTCGCCCACCGCGCCGCTGCTGAAGAAGGCGAAGCGGAACCACAGCACGTGCGTTTCCACCTCCAGCCGGTAGCGGCTGCCGTCGTTCTGCCAGCGGATCAGGCCGTCCGGATTCTGGATGCCGTTGACGAAGCTGGCGTAGTGCAGCAGCGTCGACGGCGGCGCCGCGTAGCGGGTGGTGTCGGCCGGCGCCGGCGCGGGCGCGGCGGCCGAGGCGGGCGCCGCCGG
>NZ_AQPL01000474.1:0-18757 GCF_000395345.1 Cupriavidus sp. WS
CGGCGGTGGCTTCGGTGTCGATCTTGGCGATCACTTCGTCGGCGACCACGGTGTCGCCGTCGTTGCGGATGATCTGCGACAGCACGCCGGCCGACGGGGCCGGCACTTCGAGCACGACCTTGTCGGTCTCGATTTCGATCAGGATTTCGTCCTGGGCAACGGCTTCGCCCGGCTTCTTCTTCCAGTTCAGCATGGTTGCTTCCGCAACCGATTCAGAAAGTTGGGGGACCTTGACGTCAACAATAGCCATGGTTTTTTATTTCCTTTGGTATTCGTATGTGCTTCACGCGTGCGGCAAAAACAAGGCGGCGCGCGCCCGATGCGCGCACCGCCATTCAGGCCACGATCATTTGGTCAGGACAAAGCCCTTGAGCTTGACGAAAGCGGCTTCGAGCAGTGCCTTCTGTTGCTCGTTGTGCTTGGCGTAGTAGCCCACTGCCGGCGAGGCCGAGGCCGGACGGCCGGCGTAGCCGAGCTTCTGGCCATCGGTCATGTTTTCCATGATGTAGTGCTGCACGAAGAACCAGGCGCCCTGGTTCTGCGGCTCGTCCTGGCACCACACGATCTCGTTGGCGTTGGGGTACTTCTTCAGCTCGGCGGCCACGGCCTTGTGCGGGAACGGATAGAGCTGTTCCAGGCGGATGATGGCCGTGTCGCTGGCGCCGCGTTCCTTGCGCGCGTTGACCAGGTCGTAGTAGACCTTGCCCGAGCACATGACGATGCGCTTGACCTTGCTGGCGTTGAGTTCTTCGTGGTCGGGGATGACCGTCTCGAAGTGACCCTTGGCCAGGTCGGACAGCGGCGAAACCGCATCCTTGTTGCGCAGCAGCGACTTCGGCGTCATGATCACCAGCGGCTTGCGGAACAGACGGATCATCTGGCGGCGCAGCAGGTGGAAGATCTGGGCCGGGGTGGTCGGCTGGCAGACCTGCATGTTGTGGTCCGCGCACAGCTGCAGGAAGCGCTCGATGCGCGCCGAGCTGTGTTCCGGGCCCTGGCCTTCGTAGCCGTGCGGCAGCATCAGCGTCAGGCCCGAGGCGCGGCCCCATTTCACTTCGCCGGACGAGATGAACTGGTCGATCACGACCTGGGCGCCGTTGACGAAGTCGCCGAACTGGGCTTCCCAGATCACCAGCGCGTTCGGCTCGGCGGTCGAGAAGCCGTATTCGAAGCCGAGCACGGCTTCTTCGGACAGCACCGAGTCGATCACCGTGAACGGTGCCTGGTTTTCCGACACGTTCTGCAGCGGCACGTAGCTGCCGGCATCCCAGCGCTCGCGGTTCTGGTCATGCAGCACGGCGTGGCGGTGGGTGAAGGTGCCGCGGCCGGCGTCCTGGCCGGTGATGCGCACCGGATAGCCCGAGGCCACCAGCGAGGCGAAAGCCAGATGCTCGCCCATGCCCCAGTCCAGCGACTGGTCGCCGCGGCCCATGTTGGCGCGGTCCTTGACGACCTTCTCGACCAGCGTGTGCAGCTTGAAGTGCTCGGGGATGGTGGTGATGCGTTCGGCCAGGCGCTTGAGCTCGGTCACCGGCACGGCGGTGTCGGCGGCGTCGGTCCACTTGCGGTTCAGGAACGGCATCCAGTCCACCGCGAACTTGTTCTTGAAGTTCGACAGGACCGGATCGACCGTGTGCTTGCCCGCGTCCATCGCGGCGCGGTATTCCTTGACCAGCTCGTCGCCGAAGTCGGCGCCGACCAGGTTCTGCGCGGCCAGCTTGTCGGCGTACAGCTTGCGCGTGCCCGGATGCTGGCTGATCTTCTTGTACATCAGCGGCTGGGTGACGGCCGGGGTGTCCTGCTCGTTGTGGCCCAGCTTGCGGAAGCAGATGATGTCGACCACGACGTCGCGCTTGAACTCCATGCGGAAGTCCACGGCGAGCTGCATGGCGAACACCACGGCTTCGGGATCGTCGCCGTTGACGTGCAGCACCGGCGCTTCGATCATCTTGACCACGTCCGTGCAGTACAGCGTCGAACGCGCGTCGCGCGGGTCGGAGGTGGTGAAGCCGATCTGGTTGTTGATCACGATGTGCATCGTGCCGCCCGTGCCGTAGCCGCGGGTCTGCGCCAGGTTCAGCGTTTCCATCACCACGCCCTGGCCGGCGAAGGCCGCGTCGCCGTGCACCTGCACCGGCAGCACCTCGGCATGGCCGGCGGGCTCGCCGCGGCGTTCCTGGCGGGCCTTGACCGAGCCTTCCACGACCGGGTTGACGATTTCCAGGTGCGACGGGTTGAACGCCAGCGACAGGTGGACCGGGCCGCCTTCGGTGGAGACGTCGCTGGAGAAGCCCTTGTGGTACTTCACGTCGCCGGCCGGCAGGTCGTCGACGTGCTTGCCTTCGAACTCGGCGAACAGGTCCGCCGGCATCTTGCCCAGCGTGTTGACCAGCACGTTCAGGCGGCCGCGGTGGGCCATGCCGATGACGATTTCCTGCACGCCCTTGCTGCCGGCGCGCTGGATCAGCTCGTCCATCGCGGCGATGAACGATTCGCCGCCTTCGAGCGAGAAGCGCTTCTGGCCGACGAACTTGGTATGGAGGAAGCGTTCCAGGCCTTCGGCCGCGGTCAGGCGGTCAAGCACGTGCTTCTTCTTCTCGAGCGTGAACACCGGCTTGGAGCGCGTCGTTTCCAGGCGCTCCTGCCACCAGCGCTTCTGCGCCTGGTCGCTGATGTACATGAACTCGGCGCCGATGCTGCTGCAGTACGTTTCGCGCAGGTTGTTGAGCAGCTCGCGCAGGCTCATCGATTCCTTGCCGAAATAGGTATTGCTGGCGTTGAAGACGATGTCGAGGTCGCTTTCGGAGAAGCCGTAGAAAGCGGGGTCGAGATCCGGCAGGGGCGGACGCTCCTGGCGCTTGAGCGGGTCGAGGTCGGCCCAGTGCGAACCGATGTTGCGGTAGGCGGCGATCAGCTGCGTGGCAGCGACGCGCTTGCGCCCCATGTCCGAATCGGCGGACGCGACGATGGTCCTGATGGGACCGGCCTTGGCGCGCTCGGCGAACGAGGCGACGATCGGCGCATGCGGAATGTCGCGCGCGCTGGAGCCGTCGACGGCAGGCACGTTCTGCATCGCGTCGAAATACGCGCGCCAGTTGTCGGGGACCGAGGTGGGATTCTGGAGGTAGGCCTCGTACAGCTCTTCCACATAGGGCGCGTTGCCGCCGAAGAGGTACGAATTGCTTTGATACTGCTGCATCATGGGGCGCTCACTATTCTCCGGGAATGCCGGAGTAAAGCGGGTTCATCAACCTTCCGCGACACGGCTTGACCGGTTAGCGGATTGCAAACAACTCTTCAGGTCAACCGGAACACCTTATGCAAACGGCACCGCGATGGGTGCCGGTTCTTTCAGCGCTGCGATTGCCCTGCAAGGGCAAGTTGTGCGGGGAAGGACCTAAGTCTTCACTGCGCATAAGAATAGCACGTTTGCCGGAAGCCGCCGGGGTCTTTTCGTATTGCGGAACGCATTTGCAACAACGCCCGCGCCGGGGCCGGCGCGGGCGCATTGGCGCGCCTCGCGGGGCCGCGCGCGCGATGCGCCGGCCCCCCGCCGCGGCGGGCGCCAGGGGGCATCGCACCGCATCAAGTCGCATCAGGCCGGGTCGGGCGCGATCCGGTCGACCGCGTCGGTGATCAGCGAATCGAGCCCCCAGCCCAGCAGCTCGGCCGCGCGCGCCGGATCGTTGACCGTGTAGCAGGCCACGCGGAATCCGGCCGCGTGCGCCGTCTCAATCACTTCCGCGGTAAGCTCGCGATGGTTCGCATCGAGCGCCACGCAGTCCAGCCGGCGCAGCCGCGCCAGCCAGTCGGGCGGCAGCTTGTCCAGCAGCAGCGCGCGCGGCAGCGCCGGCGCGGCTTCGCGGGCGGCTTCCAGCGCGGTCTCGGAGAACGACGACAGCAGCGGCGGCACCTCGCTGCCGGCCCACAGCGCCAGCGCGTCCAGCGCCACCGCCGCGCCGGTGCGCCATTCCACGCCGGGCACCGGCTTGATCTCGATGTTGGCGTGCAGGCCGTTGGCGCGCGTATAGCGCGCGATGGCGGCCAGCGTGGGAATCGGCTCGCCGGCGTACACCGGGCTGTGCCAGCTGCCGGCGTCGAGCGTGGCCAGCTCGCCCAGCGTGAGCGCGTCGATGCGGCCGTGGCCGCTGGTGGTGCGCTCGAGCATGGCGTCGTGCAGCAGCACGGCGCGGCCGTCGCCGGACAGCTTCACGTCGAACTCGAACATGCGGTAGCCGAACCCGGCGCCGTGGCGGAATGCCGCCAGCGTGTTCTCGGGCGCCAGCTTGCCGGCGCCGCGGTGGGCGACGTGGCGCGGATAGGGCCAGGCGGCGAGGGCTGCGGGCGCAGGCGTGGTCTGGGTCATGGCGCGGGCTCCTTCAGGCGTCGATGCGCTTGCCGGTCTCGGTATCGAAGAAATGCAGGTGATCGGCCGAGGCCGTGACCGGCAGGCGGTCGCCGCCGCGCACCTGCATGCTGCTGTCCAGCCGCACCACCACCGGCTGGCCGCCGAGCGTGCCGTAGGCGAACGAGTCCGCGCCGAGCGCCTCGACCAGGCGCACGTCGATCTCGGCGATGGCCTCGGCCGCCGCGCACGGCTCGATGTGCTCCGGGCGCAGGCCCAGCAGCGCGCGCTGCGGCAGGTGCAGGCCCATCGGCAGGTGGCCGAGCGTGGCCTCGGGCTGCGCCGGGGCGCCCTCCTTCGGCTCCACGCGCATCTGCGCCTCGCCGCCGCCGTTGAGGCGCGCCACCGGCACCAGGTTCATCGGCGGCGAGCCGATGAAGCCCGCCACGAAGGTGCTGGCCGGGCGCGCGTAGACTTCCAGCGGCGTGCCGATCTGCTCCACGCGGCCGCCGTTGAGCACCATCATGCGGTCGGCCAGCGTCATGGCCTCGACCTGGTCGTGCGTCACGTACATGCTGGTGGTGCGCAGGCGGCGGTGCAGCTCCTTGAGCTCCAGCCGCATCTGCACGCGCAGCTTGGCGTCGAGGTTGGAGAGCGGCTCGTCGAACAGGAACACCGCCGGCTCGCGCACGATGGCGCGGCCCATCGCCACGCGCTGGCGCTGGCCGCCCGACAACTGGCGCGGCTTGCGCTCGAGCAGCGGCGCCAGCTCCAGGATGCCGGCGGCATGGCGCACGCGCTGCTCGATCTCGGCCTTGGCCATGCCGCGGATCTTGAGCCCGTAGGCCATGTTGTCGTAGACGCTCATGTGCGGATAGAGCGCGTAGTTCTGGAACACCATCGCGATGTCCCGCTCGGCCGGCTCGAGCTTGTTGACGACCTTGTCGCCGATGTGGACCTCGCCGCCGCTGATGGCCTCGAGCCCGGCCACCATGCGCAGCAGGGTGGACTTGCCACAGCCCGAGGGGCCGACGATGACGATGAACTCGCCGTCGGCGATCTCCATGTCGATGCCGTGCACGACCTTGACGTTGCCGGCGTAGGTTTTCTGTACGTTGCGAAGCGACAGTTTTGCCATTGCGATTCTTTCCTGCTGCGTGTGCGCTGCTTGTTCGCGGCGGCGCGCCGGTTGCGCGCCGCTCGTCCGCTATCGGGCATGGCTGGCGCGTTCCCGCGCCCCGCCCTGCCAGCCCGCTTATTTCTCGGTCTCGACCAGGCCCTTGACGAACCACTTCTGCATCAGCATCACCACCAGCGCCGGCGGGATCATGGCCAGCATCACGGTGGCCATCACCAGGTTCCAGTCGGTGGCGGCGTCGCCCGAGCGCGAGATCATCTGCGTCACGCCCACCACCACCGGCGTCATCGACTTCTGCGTGGTGATCAGCAGCGGCCACAGGTACTGGTTCCAGCCGTAGATGAACTGGATCACGAACAGCGCCGCGATGCTGGTCCGGGACAGCGGCAGCACCACGTCCCGGAAGAAGCGCAGCGGCCCGGCGCCGTCGATGCGCGCGGCCTCGGCCAGCTCGTCCGGGATGGTCAGGAAGAACTGGCGGAACAGGAAGGTCGCGGTGGCCGAGGCGATGATCGGGATGGTCAGGCCGAAGTAGCTGTCGAGCATGCCGAGGTCCGACACCACCTTGTAGGTCGGCAGGATGCGCACCTCCACCGGCAGCATCAGCGTCATGAAGATCATCCAGAAGAACAGCTTGCGCAGCGGGAAGCGGAAGTACACCACCGCGAAGGCCGAGATGATGGAGATCGCGATCTTGCCCAGCGCGATGCCCAGCGCCATGATCAGGCTGTTGAGCATCATCGTCGAGACCGGCGAGGCGGCATTGCCCACGCCGTCGGCCAGCACCGTGCGGTAGTTCTCCAGCAGGTGGCTGCCCGGCAGCAGCGTCATGGGCGCCTGCAGCACCTCGTCGGCGGTCAGCGTCGAGGCGACGAAGGTCACGTAGACCGGAAAGGCCACCACCAGCACGCCGAGCACCAGCACGAGATGCGAAAGAAAATCGAGAAAAGGGCGTCGTTCTACCATGTCAGCAATCCCTCAGTACTGCACCTTGCGTTCCACGTAGTGGAACTGCACCACCGTGAGGACCATCACGATCCCCATCAGCACGACGGACTGCGCGGCCGAGCCGCCGATGTCGAGCCCGCGGAAGCCGTCCTGGTAGACCTTGTACACCAGCGTGTTGGTGGCGTTCACGGGGCCGCCGTGCGTCACCGCGTCGATGATGGCGAAGGTGTCGAAGAACGCGTAGACCACGTTGATGACCATCAGGAAGAACGTGGTCGGCGACAGCAGCGGGAACACGATCGACCAGAAGCGCCGCCACGGGCCCGCGCCGTCGATGGCGGCGGCCTCGATCAGCGGCTTGGGGATGCTCTGCAGCCCCGCCAGGAAGAACAGGAAGTTGTAGCTGATCTGCTTCCACGCCGCGATCAGCACCACCAGCAGCATGGCCTGGTTGCTGTTGAGCAGGAAGTCCCAGTTCACGCCGAACGCGTGCAGGGCATAGGACACCACGCCCAGCGTCGGATTGAACAGGAACATCCACAGCACCCCCGCCACCGCCGGCGCCACCGCATACGGCCAGATCAGCAGCAGCTTGTAGCCGCTCGCGCCGCGCACCACGCGGTCGGCGAAATACGCGAGCAGCAGCGACACCGACAGCCCGACCAGCGTCACGCCGACGGCGAACACCGCCGTCACGCGGAAGGAATTCAGGTACTGCGCGTCGCCGAACAGGTCCCTGAAGTTCTCCAGGCCAACGAACTGCAGGTCGATGCCGAACGCATCCTGCCGCAGCACCGACTGGTACAGGGCCTGCCCCGCGGGCCAGAAGAAGAACACCAGCGTGATCGCCATCTGCGGCAGCACCAGCAGATAAGGCAACCATGAAGATTGGAATACGACCCGTTTTTCCATCACGTATCCAGACCGCCGCCACGGGCGGGGAGTCATCCGTCGGGAACACCGCGGCCCTGGCGGGCCGCCCAAACCAAAGACGGAGGCAATGCCTCCGCCGTCCATCCACCCGATACCTCAGGCGCTCACTCGCGGGCCGTCTTCTGGAAGCGCTCGAGCAGTTCGTTGCCGCGCGCCACGGCCGAGTCCAGCGCCTCCTTGGGCTGCTTCTTGCCGGTCCACACGGCTTCGAGCTCTTCGTCGATCACGGTGCGGATCTGCGGGAAGTTGCCCAGGCGGATGCCGCGCGACTTGTCGGTGGTCTTGACGATCATCTGCTTGACCGCGACGTCGGCGCCCGGGTTCTTGTCGTAGAAGCCGGACTTCTTGGTCAGCTCGTAGGCCGCCGTGGTCACCGGCAGGTAGCCGGTCGACTGGTGCCAGTCGGCCTGCACCTCGGGGCGCGACAGGAACGTGAAGAACTTGGCCACGCCCTTGTATTCCGCGGGCTTCTTGCCGCCCATCACCCACAGCGACGCGCCGCCGATGATGGTGTTCTGCGGCGCGCCCGGCACGCCCTGCTCGTAGGGCAGCTGCGCCGCGGCGAAGTCGAACTTGGCGTTCTTGCGGATGTTGGCCAGCGCCGCCGAGGAGGCGGTCAGCATCGCGCACTGGCCGGCGATGAACTTGGCCTTGGGCTCGTCCTTGCGGCCGCCGTAGACGAAGTAGCCCTTCTGCTGCATGTCGAGCAGGTTGGCGATGTGCTTGACGTGCAGCGGCGAGTTGAACGTCAGGCGCGCGCCGGGGCCGCCGAAGCCGTTGTTCTCGGTGGCGAACAGCGTGTTGTGCCAGGCCGAGAAGCTCTCCAGGTGCACCCACGACTGCCAGTCGGTGGTGTAGCCGCAGGAGACGCCGGCGGCCTTGAGCTTGGCGGAGTCGGTCGCCACTTCCTGCCACGTCAGGGGCGGCTTGTTCGGATCCAGCCCGGCCTTCTTGAAGGCGTCCTTGTTATAGAACATGATCGTGGTCGAGCTGTTGAACGGGAACGACAGCATCTCGCCCTTGTTCGACGTGTAGTAGCCGGCCACCGCGGGGATGTAGATCTTGGGGTCGAACTTCTCGCCGGCGTCCTTCATGACCGCCGCCACCGGCTTGATGGCGCCCTTGGCGCTCATCATGGTGGCCGTGCCCACCTCGAACACCTGCAGGATCGCCGGCGCGTTGCCCGAGCGGTAGGCCGCGATGCCCGCCGCCAGCGACTCGTCGTACTGGCCCTTGTAGACCGGCACGACCTTGTAGTCGGACTGGCTGTTGTTGAACTCGGTGGCGATCGCGTTCACCTTGTCGTTGAGCGCACCTTCCATCGAATGCCACCACTGGATCTCCACGGCAGCATGGGCGGAGCCCGCCACGGCCAGCATGGCGAAGGTGGCGAGGGTCAGCGCGGTACGTTTGATGGTCATGGGAAACTCTCCTGTTGTTCTATCGCGACGTGGGACAAAAATCGTCCGACTGTATGCAGTTTTTATGACAGCCGGATGTTACCCCGCCGGCCGCGATTGGAGAACCGGGCAATTCCACTAAATGACAATAATATGACAACGATTTGCCAATGCCTTGACAGGGTAGAATCCGGCACCATGCAAGCCATCCAGACCCTCTCCGCCCCGGCGCTGCGCCGGGTTCGCGGCGTGCTGACCGACATCGACGGCACCCTCACCACCGACGGCAGGCTGCCGGCGGCGACTTACCTGACACTGGACCGCCTCCGGCAGGCCGGCCTGCACGTGATCCCGGTCACGGGCCGCTGCATCGCCTGGGCCGAGATCCTCACGCGCCTGTGGCCGGTGGACGCCATCATCGGCGAGAACGGCGCGTTCTATTCCCACCTGCGCGCCGGCAAGCTGGCGACGCGCTACCTGGACGACGCCGCCACGCGCGCCGCCAACCTCGCGCGCATCCACGCGCTCGGCCAGCACATCGTGCAGGCGGTGCCGGGCTGCGCGCTGGCCTCCGACCAGGCCTGGCACGCCGCCGACCTCGCCATCGACCATGCCGAGGACGTCGCGCCGCTGCCCGCCTCGGAAGTGGCGCGGATCGTGGCGCTGATGCGCGCGGCCGGCATGACGGCCACGGTCAGCTCGATCCACGTCAACGGCTGGTTCGGCGCGCACGACAAGCTCAGCATGAGCCGGCTGTGCGCGGCCGAGCTGCTGGGCGCGGACCTCGACGCCGAGCGCGACCAGTGGCTGTTCATCGGCGACTCGGCCAACGACGCCACCATGTTCGCGCACTTCCCGCTGTCGGTCGGCGTGGCCAATATCCGCGACATCCTGCCGCAGCTGCCCGCCCTGCCCGCCTACGTGACCGCCGCCGCCGGCGGGGAAGGCTTCGCCGAGATGGCGGAGCTGCTGCTGGCCGCGCGCGGCTGACGCGCCGGCGCGGCAAACGAGACAAGCCGGGCGAAACAAGCCAGGCGAAACAAGCAAGACAAGCGAAACGGGCGGGCCGGAGGCCGATCCTGTCGGATCGGCGCCCGGCCCGCCCGCCTCTTTTCCCGCGGCCCGGCGCGCAGCCGGCCCGCGGCTCAGTCGAAGCCCAGCTCCTGCAGCTTGCGCGTGATCGTATTGCGCCCGATGCCCAGGCGCGTGGCCGCCTCGACCCGGCGCCCGCGCGTCACGCCCAGCGCCGCCTCCAGCACCGCCTTCTCGAAGCGGCGCGTGAGCGCGTCCATCACCTCCGGCTGGCCCGATTCGAGCATCGCGCGCGCCTCGCCGGCCAGCAGGTTTTCCCAGCCCGCCATCGCGCCGGCCGACGCGACGCGGCCGGCAAAGGACAGCGCGCCGTCCGGCTCGGTGGTGATGACGCTCGGCGCGGCGCCGTAGTCCACCGCGTCGTGGCCGTCGGTGTCGTCGCGCGCCTCCGGCGCCCGCGCGATGCCGCTCGCCGTGCCGGTGCCGTTGCTGCCCGAGCCGCCGCCGATCATCTCGCGCGGCAGGTCCTTGACCTCGATGGTCTGGGCCGGCGCCATCACGGTCAGCCAGTTGCACAGGTTCTCGAGCTGGCGCACGTTGCCGGGGAACGGCAGCGTGCTGACGTAGGCCAGCGCCTCGTCCGACATGCGCTTGGGCTCCACGCCCAGTTCCTTGGCGCTCTTCTGCAGGAAATGGCGCGCCAGCAGCGTGATGTCCTCGGGCCGCTCGCGCAGCGGCGGCAGGCGCAGGCGGATCACGTTGAGGCGGTGGAACAAGTCCTCGCGGAACAGCCCTTCCTTGACGCGCGTCTCCAGGTTCTGGTGGGTGGCGGCGATCACGCGCACGTTGGCGCGCAGCGGGTTGTGGCCGCCCACGCGGTAGAAATTGCCGTCGGACAGCACGCGCAGCAGGCGCGTCTGCAGGTCGAACGGCATGTCGCCGATTTCGTCGAGGAACAGCGTGCCGCCCTCGGCCTGCTCGAAGCGGCCGCGGCGCATGGTCTGCGCGCCGGTGAAGGCGCCGCGCTCGTGGCCGAACAGCTCGGATTCGAGCAGGTCCTTGGGGATGGCCGCGGTGTTCAGCGCGATGAACGGGCCGTTGGCGCGCGGGCTGTGCTTGTGCAGCGCCTGCGCCACCAGTTCCTTGCCGGTGCCGGACTCGCCGGTGATCAGCACGGTCACGTTGGACTGCGACAGGCGGCCGATGGCGCGGAACACGTCCTGCATGGCCGGCGCCTGGCCGAGAATCTCGGGCGCGTCGACCAGGCGGTCTTCCATCTCCTCCTCGCGCAGGCTTTCCTGCAGCGCGCGGCGGATCAGCTCGACCGCCTTGTCCACGTCGAACGGCTTGGCCAGGTATTCGAAGGCGCCGCCCTGGAACGCCGCCACCGCGCTGTCGAGGTCGGAGTAGGCCGTCATCACGATGACGGGCAGCCCCGGATGGCGCGCCTTGAGCGCCTGCAGCAGATCCAGGCCGGAACCGCCGGGCATGCGGATATCGGAGATCAGGACTTGCGGCTCGTCGTCTTCCAGCGCGGCGAGGACATCGCGCACGTTGGTAAAGCTGCGCGAGAGCAGGCTTTCACGGGCAAGGGCTTTCTCAAGAACCCAGCGGATTGATTGATCGTCGTCGACTATCCAGATCGGCTTCATGTGCGTCGCTTGTCTGCTCGGTGTCATTTGGTCTTCCGATCCTGCGTGCGCGCCGCCGGCGGGGCCGGTCGGCAGCAATCGTTGTGGCAAGGCCGCTTGCCGGCGCCGGGTCAATGCAGGGGCAGCAGGATACGGAAGTCGGTACAGCCAGGCCGGCTCTCGCATTCGATCAAGCCCTCGTGCTGCTGCACGAAGGTTTGAGCGAGTGTGAGACCGAGGCCGCTGCCGCCGTCCCTACCCGACACCAGCGGATAGAAGATGCGTTCGCGAATATCCTCGGGGATGCCCGGACCGTTGTCGATGACATGCAAGTCCAATGCCAGCTTGAACAAACGCTTGGCAATCGTCACCTGGCGGGCCACCCGCGTGCGCAGCACGATCTGCGCGTCGCCGCGCGCGATGCGCTCGGCGAGCGCCTGCGCGGCGTTGTGGACGATGTTGAGCACGGCCTGGATCAACTGCTCCATGTCGCCGCGCAGGTCGGGCAGGCTGGCGTCGTAGTCGCGCACGATGTCCAGCCCCGTGGGGAATTCGGCCAGCACCACCGAGCGCACGCGCTCCAGCACCTCGTGGATGTTGAGGTCGGACACGATGTGCGGGTGGCGGTGCGGCTCCAGCAGCCGGTCCACCAGCGTCTGCAGGCGGTCCGACTCCTTGATGATGACCTGGGTGTACTCGCGCAGCGAGCGGTCCGGCAGCTCGAACTCCAGCAACTGCGCCGCGCCGCGGATGCCGCCGAGCGGGTTCTTGATCTCGTGGGCGAGATTGCGGATCAGCTCCTTGTTGGCCGAGGTCAGGTCGAGGATGCGCTCCTCGCGGTCGCTGCGCACCTTCTGCTCGTTGGGCAGCATCTCCACCAGCACGGTGTCGGGATTGGCTTCGAGCGCGCCGATCACCACGTGCACGTGCATCGGCTCCTGCAGCGGCGGGTGCAGCACCACGTCCTGCCGGCGCGCGTCGAACTGGCGCGACAGCACCGTGTCGATCATGCTGTCGAGCTCCTCCGAGGCGCCGAACAGGTCGCCCAGCGACAGCTCCAGCATCGCCTTGCGCGACAGCGCGAAGCTGGCCTCGGCGGCCGGATTGGCGTAGACCACGCGCATGCCCGGCTGGCGCACCAGCAACACCGGGTTGGCGATGACGTCGAGGCCCTGGTGGTAGGACACGTCGCCCAGGGGCAGCACCACGGCTTCGCCCTCGGGCGGGTTGCCGGCTCCGGCCGAAGCCACTTTGCGGGAGACGCTGCGGATCAGGCGACGCATGAGACTAGTCCTTCAGGTTGGAGAGTTCGCGCCGCAGCGATGCGGCGTTGGCCTCGCCGCGCGCGATGTCGTCGCGCAGCGTGGCGGTGCGGTCGAGATACTTCTGGTAGTTGCGCTCGTTGCCCTGGCGCTCCGGCTGGCCGTCGTTGTACTCGGCGCGCAGCGCGGCCAGCTTGGCTTCCTCGCTCTGCAGCTCCTGCTCGAGCACGGCGCGGCGCTCGCCGTCGCGGCTCTTCTGCGTGGCGCTGTCCACGCGCGGGAACGCCGCCGGCGCGGCGGCCGGCGCGCCGCCCCTGGCGCCGCCGCCGGACACGCGCGTGCCCGGCACGGTAGTGACCTCGGGCAGGCTGAGCCGCTTGCAGTTCTTGCCGCCGCTGCCGTTGCGGTACTCCGGCACGCCGTTGGCGCCGGTGCACAGGTAGATGTCACCCGACTGCGCCGGCGCCGGCCGGCTCCAGCCGAGCAGCGCCAGCGCCAACATGGCGCACAACGCCGCCGATGCGTGCCAGCGGGCACCGAAGCGGGGCACGGACCGGAGCGAGGAAAGCAGGGAATCGAGCGCGTCCATTGATTTCAGCAAGGGAGGTGGGAAAGGAGCCTCATTCTAGCCATCAATGCAGGCATCAAAACAAAAAGGGACAGCCGAGGCCGCCCCTTCCTGGTGCAACTGTTGCCCGGTCACAACCTGGCAACGTCCCGCCTTACAGCGAGTAGTACATCTCGAACTCGACCGGGTGCGTGGTCATGCGGAAGCGGGTGACTTCTTCCATCTTCAGCTCGATGTAGGCATCGATCATGGAGTTGGAGAACACGCCGCCGCGCGTCAGGAACTCGCGGTCGTTGTCGAGGTATTCCAGGGCCTGGTCGAGGCTCGAGCAGACGGTCGGGATCTTTGCATCCTCTTCCGGCGGCAGGTCGTACAGGTTCTTGTCGGCGGCTTCGCCCGGGTGGATCTTGTTCTGCACGCCGTCCAGGCCGGCCATCAGCAGCGCCGAGAAGCCCAGGTACGGGTTGCACAGGGGATCGGGGAAGCGCGTTTCGATGCGGCGGCCCTTCGGGTTCGCGACATACGGAATGCGGATCGAGGCCGAGCGGTTGCGGGCCGAGTAGGCCAGCTTCACCGGGGCTTCGAAGCCCGGCACCAGGCGCTTGTACGAGTTCGTGCCCGGGTTGGTGATGGCGTTCAGCGCGCGTGCGTGCTTGATGATGCCGCCGATGTAGTACAGCGCGAATTCCGACAGGCCGGCGTAGCCGTTGCCCGCGAACAGGTTCTGGCCGTCCTTCCACACGGACTGGTGCACGTGCATGCCCGAGCCGTTGTCGCCGACGACCGGCTTCGGCATGAAGGTGGCGGTCTTGCCGTAGGTGTGGGCGACGTTCTGGATCACGTACTTCTGCAGCTGGGTCCAGTCGGCGCGCTGCACCAGCGTGCTGAACCTGGTGCCGATCTCGTTCTGGCCCTGGCCGGCCACTTCGTGGTGGTGGACTTCCACGGGGATGCCGAGCGATTCGAGGATCAGGCACATTTCCGAACGGATGTCCTGGAAGGTGTCGATCGGGGCGACCGGGAAGTAGCCGCCCTTCTTGCCCGGACGGTGGCCGCTGTTGCCGTGCTCGAATTCCTTGCCCGACGACCACGGTGCTTCTTCCGAGTTGATCTTGACCGAGCAACCCTGCATGTCGACGTTCCACGTCACGCCGTCGAAGATGAAGAATTCGGGTTCCGGACCGAAGTAGGCGGCGTCGCCCAGGCCGGTGCTCTTCAGGTAGGCCTCGGCGCGCTTGGCGATCGAACGCGGGTCGCGGTCGTAGCCCTTGCCGTCCGACGGCTCGATCACGTCGCAGGTCAGCACCAGCGTCGGCTCTTCGTAGAACGGATCGATGTTGGCGGTAACCGGATCCGGCATCAGCAGCATGTCCGAAGCCTCGATACCCTTCCAGCCGGCGATCGACGAGCCGTCGAAAGCGTGGCCGCTTTCGAACTTGTCTTCGTCAAAGTGCGACACGGGCACCGACACGTGTTGCTCCTTGCCTTTGGTATCGGTGAAGCGGAAATCGACGAACTTGACGTCGTTTTCCTTCACCAGCTTCATCACATCTGCAACGCTGTGGGCCATGCCTATCTCCTGGAAATTCGGCTGAAGTCTAGAAAGCCATTCTTGCGTCGATCTCCGCGCCGGCCGCCTTGCTCGGGGGCATCGGCGCGGCACGAGGATCGCCGCGAAAGGGACGAGGAATGTTAGCAGAAAGCATGCCAAGGGAAGGCCCCAATTCCACCCCCGTTCCCGAAAAAAGTGCAGCCCGGCAGCCGCATGCGTCTCTTCCGCCCGGCGATGGGTGCCGCATGTGGCATATGCGGAACGGCACCGCGGCGAACGGCGCGCACGCGCCCCGCGACTGCGCATGCGGGCCGCGCGCCGGAAACACCAAAACGGTGCCACGCCTTTTCATTGCGCACTATTTTCGTGCCAATGCGGTGTCATGCATATTTTTGGTGCATACCCGCCCGCGCCACCTCTCCGCCCGCCTTGGTTCGCCGGCAGCGCCGTCCGAACGCACCGGCGCCGGGCCGCGGCGCGCTAGAATAGTCGATGGCGTCCCCGCTGCGCGATGGGCGGACAGACGGACGCCATTCCCATCCCCCAAGATCCTGCCACCCACCCCCGATGACCACCCGAGACGATCTCCTCCAGGCCGCGCGCCAGCGCCAGCAGCAAGACCAGCTTCCCTATTTCGGCGCCCTCTCCCCGCAGGAAGCGTTCGCGCTGCTGCAGAACGACCCCCGCGCCGTGATGGTCGACGTGCGCACGCAGGCGGAGCTGGACTGGATCGGCGGCCCGGACCTGCCGGAAGCGCAGTCCGCGCACGTGGAATGGATGAGCTACCCGGGCGGCGCGCAGAACGCGGCCTTCCTCGAACAGCTCAAGGCGCGCGTGGCGCCCGACGTGCCGGTGCTGTTCCTGTGCCGCAGCGCGGCGCGCTCCAAGCATGCCGCGCGCGTGGCCACCCAGGCCGGCTACCAGTTCGCCATCGACGTGCTCGAAGGCTTCGAGGGCAACCGCGACGAGCACCATCACCGCAAGACGGTCGAAGGCTGGTGCGTGCGCGGCCTGCCGTGGCACGGCGCGTGATGGTGGCGGGATAGCCCCGGACCAGCGCCGGCCGGGCCAGTGAAAACGGGACAGCCGCGCTGTCCCGTGAAGTTGCCGACAGGACAGCTCCGCTGTCCTGTTTTTCGTTGCGCGAACGCGCCGCGGCCGGCGCCCTAATCCCCCGCCGGATCCCCGGGCCGCCGCGAGCCCACTTCCACCAGCTCGAACCCCATCGCGCGCACGCCGTCGCGCAGCATCGCGTAGGCCGGCTCGACCAGATCGACCGCGCCTTTCACGCCGAGGTCGATGTGCCGCCGCGCATAGAGCTCGCCGCGCGTGGCGTCGCCCACCGACGGCAGGCTGAACACGCGCACGCCGTCGAACGCCGCCTCGACCCGCTCCATCAGCGGGGTCAGCGTCGACTCGGGCGCCTCGAACACCAGGAACGAGCGCTCTTCCTGCACCGACATATGGAACAGGTGCGGGTAGTAGTGGTCGAGCACCCATTCCATCATCGGCCACGCCATCACCGGGAAGCCGGGCATGAAGTGGTGGTCGGCCACGGAGAAGCCGGGAATGCGGTTGTAGCTGTTGGGGATGATGCGCGCGCCGGCCGGGAATTCGCCCATCTTGAAGCGGTGCTGGTTCTCGGGCAGGTTCAGGTCGCCCTTGACCGGGTCGCCGGCGGCGGTCTCGGCGATGCGCTGGGCGATCAGCTCGCGCGCCTCGGGATGCAGCGCCAGCGGCACGCCGAGCGCGGCCGCCGCGCACTGGCGGGTGTGGTCGTCCGGCGTGGCGCCGATGCCGCCGGTGCAGAACACCACGTCGCTGCCGGCAAGCGTGCGGCGCAGCGTGGCGGTGATGCGCGCGCGCTCGTCGCCGACGTACTCGGCCCAGTCCAGCGCCAGCCCGCGCGCCGCCAGCAGCTCGATGGCGCGGCGCATGTGCTTGTCCTCGCGCCGCCCAGACAGAATCTCGTCGCCAATGACGATCAGGCCGAAACCCATGATGCCCTCGCTTCAGGAATGTTCAATGCGCCGCACGTCGGACGGCGCGAGATCGATGACGTCCAGCGCCGGCGCTGCCGCCGCGGCGGCGGCGCGCTCGGCGCGCAATTGCTCCAGCGCGCGCAGGCAGAAATGCCCGAACCACAGCGCCGAGAAGATGAAGATCAGCACGTACAGCCACAGCGTGCCCGCCAACACGAACGGGAACAGGAAAATCAGCGCCGCCGAGGAAACCCAGATCAGCGTCGGCGCCGAACCCAGCAGGCCGACCACCACGCCGATGGCGAGCAGCGGCATGCGGTGGCGCTTCATCAGGGTCCGGCGCTCCTCGGCGGTGGCATGCTCGGCGAGCGCGTCGTAGGTCATGACGCGATAGGTCAGCCAGCCCCACAGCAGCGGCGGGATCAGCGCGAAGAACAGCGGGAACAGCCACAGCGGCAGGGTCACGATCACCAGCACCAGGAACAGGCAGGTGCTGCCCAGCGTCTGCAGCACGCTGCCGGCCACGCTGCCGCCCCGGGCCCGCTCCAGGCCGGGATAGCTGCGCTCGAGGTGCCGCACCACCGCCGGCACCGAGAACAGGCTGATGAAGATCAGCATGGAGGCGATCACCAGCGGCACCATCAGCGCGATCACGAACAGCGGCGCCACCACCGCGTGCAGCGACTGCATGCCCAGCCACGCCAGCCCGGCGTAGATCCAGCTGGTCAGCACCGAGGTCTCGAGCATGCCGCGCGCGGTCGCCATGATGGGTTCCCAGCCCCACAGCAGCAGGCCGCCCCACAGCGCCGTGGCGAGCACGAAGGGGATGACGGTGAGCATCAGCATGCGCGGATGCAGCTGGCTCATCAGGGCACGGGCAAGCGCGCGGAAAATGTCGTTCATGCAGGCAAGAGGAGGATCGCGCGACTACCGCGCAAACGGGGACGGATAGACTAGCACACGTCACCGGAACGGGCTGCCGGGCCCGCGCGGGCGCTCACCCGCGCCGCAGCAGCCGCCGGATGCCGTACCACTGCTGCGACAGGAAGCCGGCGCCGTAGTCGCGCCCCTTGCCCGCCGGGGGCGGCATCTGGTCGCGGATGCCGGTGGGATGGTAGGCATCGGTAAACACGGCGGTGCGGAACAGCATGTCCCACCAGGGGAAGATCACGCCGTAGTTGCAGCCGCCGAGCCGGCCCGGGCGGCCCTGCGTCTCGTGCCCCACGCCCACCGCGTGATGGGTGCGGTGAAAGCGCGGCGACACCAGCAGGCGCTCGCCGAGCGCGCCGAAATGCAGGCGCAGGTTGGCGTGCTGCAGGCTCTGCAGCAATTGCGACAGCGCCACCAGCAGCACGTACTGCGACGGCTCCACGCCGACCGCCAGCGCGGCGGTGGCGAACACCAGGTCGCGCAGCATGTCGTCGAGCAGGTGGTTGCGGTTGTCGCTCCACAGCGTCATCTGGCGCTGGCTGTGATGCAGCGCATGCAGGCTCCACCACCAGCGGTAGCTGTGCGACAGCCGGTGGTACCAGTAGTCGAGCAGGTCGAACAGCAGCAGGTAGACCACGAAGCTCACCAGCGGGATCGAGGTCACGCCGGGCCACCAGTCCTCCACGTTGACGCGCTGCCAGCCGAGCAGCCGGAGGTGCCCTTCCAGCGCGTCCATGACTGGGTCGAGCAGGAAGAACATGGCCAGGCGGAACAGGCCGAGCCGGTGGATGACCGTGTAGAGGATGTCGGTGCGGATCGCGGCGCGGTCGGTCACGGCCTCGACCGGGCGCAGCTTTTCCAGCGGGCCGAGGATCAGCACCATCACCACGATCTGCACCAGCCCCACCAGCAGCCATTCGGTGCCGGTGAAGGCGTCCTCGGCATAGCCGCCCAGACCGAGCTGGTACACCACCGGCAGGATCACGTCCTGGAACAGCGTCGCCTCGACCTGGCCGACCCAGGCATTGAAGGTGTC
>NZ_AQPL01000475.1:0-822 GCF_000395345.1 Cupriavidus sp. WS
GAACAGCGTCGCCTCGACCTGGCCGACCCAGGCATTGAAGGTGTCCAGCATCACGGCCTCCCCGCACCCCCGGCCGCGACCGTGGCCGCCTGCGCGCGGAACCACTCGCGGTAGGCCGGATGCTCGCGCAGCGTGGCGAAGCAGAAGCCCTTGCGCTCCAGGCCGCTGATGAGCGGCTCGAGCACGGCCGGCGCCCACGGATCCTTGCGCGACCAGATGCCGAGGTGCGCCATCGTGATGTCGCCGTCGCGCAGGTCGCGCAGCGCGCGCGCCAGCAGCGCCTTGTTCGGGAAGCGCTCGGACGACAGCTCGTCGCCGAGGAAACCGGCCGGCGCCCAGCCCACATGCTTGAAGCCGCACTGCTCGGCCCATTGCAGCGTCTGCGGCGCGGTATGGCCGCCCGGCGCGCGCCACAGCGGCGACATGGTGGCGCCGCTCAGGCTATGCAGCGCCTGCGCGCTGCGCTTGAGTTCGGCGCAGAAGCCTTGCTGGTCCATCGCCACGTCCTGCCCGGCCTGCGCGCCGAACTGCGGGCGCATCGTCACCTTGCCGTCGCGCGTGCCGCGCAGGTAGACGTGGTCGAAGGTATGGCTGCCGAACACGTGGCCGTCCGCCGCCAGCGTCTTCCAGTACGGCGCCCAGCCCGGGTCGAGCGAGCTGTCCTTGTTGACGGTGGGCTCGTTGGCGAGGAAGAAGGTGGCTTTGATGTGGTGGCGGCGCAGCGTGTCGGCGATCAGCGCGGCCTGGCTCATGCTGCCGGTGTCGAAGGTCAGGTAGAGCGTGCCGGCGCGGCACGACTGCGCGCCGGCACCGGCGGCGGCG
>NZ_AQPL01000476.1:0-1653 GCF_000395345.1 Cupriavidus sp. WS
GGCGCGCGGCGCCGGCCGGCGCCGCCGGCTGAGCCAGCCCCGCATTCCGCATTCACGCTGCCGCCCCGATGCAAACTGCCACCACCCGCCCCAAGCACTGGCTCCTGCGCGAACTGCGCATCGGCGTGCCGGTGGCGTTGGGCGTCGCGCTGTTCTTCAGCGCGCTGTACCGCGAGCCGTTCGGCATCAACCTGGTCTATTCGGCCTGCATCACCGCCACGGTCCAGGCGCTGATCCAGGCCGGCCGGCACGGCCTGCTGCGTCTCGGCTTCCGGCAGGACGCGCCGGCGCCGGGCGGCCGGCCCTGGCCGGGCTGGCGGCTGATGTTCCCGTGGGTGCTGGTGTCGGGCATCCTGGGCTATTTCGGCGGCAGCGCGCTGGCCGCGTGGCTCACCGGCACCGGCGGCAGCCCCGCCGAGCTGGCGCGCAATCCGCGCGCGCTGATGGTCAGCACGATCATGGTGGCGGCGCTGTCGCTCGGCATCAGCTATGTGTTCTACACGCGCGGGCGCCTGGCCGCGATGGCCGCGCGCGAGCAGGCCGCCATGCGCAGCGCGGCCGAGAACCAGTTGCGCCTGCTGGAATCCCAGCTCGAGCCGCACATGCTGTTCAACACGCTGGGCAACCTGCGCGTGCTGATCGGCCAGGACCCGCAGCGCGCCCAGCTCATGCTCAACCAGTTGATCGCCTTCCTGCGCGCCACGCTGGAGGCGTCGCGCTCCGGCCCGCATCCGCTGTCGTCGGAGTTCGCGCGCATCGCGGACTACCTCGGCCTGATGCAGGTGCGCATGGGCCCGCGCCTGCGCATCGCGCTGGACCTGCCGCCCGAGCTCGCCGGCCTGCCGGTGCCGCCGCTGCTGCTCCAGCCGCTGGTGGAGAACGCCATCAGGCACGGCCTCGAGCCCAAGCTCGACGGCGGCGAGATCCGCCTCGCCGCGCGCCGGGACGGCAGCGCGCTGGTGCTCACCGTGCGCGACACCGGCATCGGGCTGCGCGTGACGCCGCTCGCGCCGGCGCCGGGCGCATCGTGCTTCGGCACCGCGCAGGTGCGCGAGCGCCTGGTCCAGCTGTACGGCAGCCGCGCCGGCTTCACGCTCGACAATGCCGCCGACGGCGCCGGCGGCACGCTCGCCACCGTGCGCTTGCCGCTTCCCTGAACTCTCCACCGCGCGCCCCATGCAAGCCACCGCCCTCATCGCCGAAGACGAAGCCCTGCTCGCCGCCGACCTGCGGGCCGAACTCGCCCGCCTGTGGCCGGGCCTGCGCATCGTGGCGACCGTAGGCGACGGCGCGGCCGCGCTCGCGCAGGCGCTCGAGCTGCAGCCGGACCTGCTGTTCCTCGACATCCGCATGCCCGGCATGTCCGGGCTGGAAGCCGCGCAGGCGCTGGCCGAGGACTGGCCCGCCGACGGCAAGCCGTTCCCGCTGCTGGTGTTCGTCACCGCCTTCGACAACTACGCGCTGCACGCCTTCGAGCAGGCCGCCGCCGACTACATCCTCAAGCCCGTGCAGCCCGAGCGCCTGGCCAAGGCCTGCGTCCGCCTGCAAGCCGCGCTCGCGCAGCGCGCGCAGGCGCCCGCGCTCGACGCCACGCTGGCCCGGCTGCGCGCGCTGCTCGGCGCCGGCGCGCCGCTGCGGCCCGCGCCCGCCGCC